>JABSPP010000068.1 GCA_013214275.1 Flavobacteriaceae bacterium | reverse complement strand
AAAGGGATTCATAAAAACTTTTCTTGGCGGATGTACGCGGTTCTTAATGTGCTGGGTTTGGGAAGTTGTTTCTATGTCTTAAAAACTCTTAGCTTCACCTATGATTACTTCGCAATTTATGCTGGAACTATTTTCTTTCTCTATCTCTACTCTAAATATTTGAAGCGACTCTTATTTCTTGGTAATATGGTGATTGCTTTTTTTTGCTCTGGAATTGTTTTGGTCACCTTTTCCCTAGATATGGAAGGCCAGAGCCAGATGGGCTTTACATGGAAAGCGTTTGAAAATTCCTTTGACAAGATTGGTATATTTATGATTGTTTTTTATTATGCCGTCTTCTCTTTTATATCGACACTCATTCGAGAAATTATTAAGGACATAGAAGATGTTAATGGTGACTATCAGATGAAGATGTATACCTTACCCATTGCTTTGGGCAGAAAGAGGACTCGGAATATTGTTATAGCTCTTTCTGTATTGTTACTTCTTCTTCTGATCGTGGTACTTATTGGGCTCACTAAAAATCCTCAATTTTTATTTTTAAATTTGTATTTATTGCTCTTTGTATTGGTTCCTACTCTCTATTTCACTTTTGTATTATGGACTGCAAAAACTAAAAGTCAATTTCATTTTTTAAGTACTTTGATGAAAATTATCATGTTATTGGGTATTCTTTCTATGCTCCTTTTTATTTTTGTATAATGCTTAAAAAGGTACTTGAGCAATACAACGTAATTCTTGCATCTGGTTCTCCCAGAAGACATCATTTTTTTAGACAGTTAGATATTGATTTCAGCGTCGATATTCGCGAAGTAGAGGAGGTTTATCCTGAGCACTTGAGAGGAGCTGAAATTACCGATTACCTTGCTGATCTCAAATCAAAAGCATTCTCTGACTTAAAAGAAAATGATTTAATTATTACATCAGATACCATTGTTTGGTTTGAAAACAAAGCATTGGGGAAGCCAGAAAACATCCATGATGCTTTTAAGATGTTAAAATCTATGTCTGGAAAAAAGCATACTGTGTTCACTTCGGTAAGTATTAAAAGTAATTGCTTTCAAAAGATCTTTAGCGAAAAGACTGTTGTTGAGTTTGATGAGCTTTCTGATGAAGAAATTACTTATTACCTTGAAACTTACGAACCTTTTGACAAAGCAGGAAGTTACGGAATTCAAGATTGGATTGGATTGATTGGCGTAAAAAAGATTGATGGAAGTTATCCGAATGTGATGGGACTGCCTGTTCATAAGTTGTACAAAGAATTACGAGCAATTGCTGTCTAACACTCAATTAAAAACTTATTTTTATCCGCAAATAACAATATACATCTGATGGGAAAATATACATACACAGAAATGAAGGACACCCGTTCTGGATTTGGTGATGGTCTTACTGAACTTGGAAAAACAAATCCAAATGTAGTCGCTCTTTGTGCTGACTTAACTGGTTCTCTAAAGATGAATGCTTTCCAAAAAAATCATCCTGATCGTTTTTTTCAAGTGGGTATTGCTGAAGCGAATATGATGGGAATTGCTGCTGGATTAACTATCGGAGGAAAAATTCCATTTACTGGAACCTTCGCTAATTTTTCAACAGGGCGTGTATATGATCAAATTAGACAATCCATTGCCTATTCTGATAAAAACGTAAAAATTTGTGCTTCTCACGCAGGACTGACTCTGGGTGAAGACGGTGCTACACATCAAATTTTAGAAGACATTGGATTAATGAAAATGTTACCTGGAATGACGGTGATCAATCCCTGTGATTACAATCAGACTAAAGCAGCCACCATTGCCATTGCAGATTATGACGGGCCAGTTTATCTGAGATTTGGACGTCCAAAGGTTCCTGTGTTTATGCCAACAGATCAACCTTTTGAAATCGGAAAGGCTATTACCCTAGTAGAAGGTTCAGATGTTACTATAGTCGCTACAGGGCATCTGGTTTGGGAATCGTTACAAGCCGCTCAGCAACTTAAGGGTGATGGTATTCATGCAGAAGTCATTAATATTCACACCATCAAGCCTTTAGATGAGGGGGCTATTCTAGCATCTGTATCAAAAACAGGGTGTATAGTGACAGCCGAGGAGCATAATAAATACGGAGGTTTGGGTGAAAGTATTGCCAGATGTCTTGCTGAGAATCAACCTACACCTCAAGAATTTGTGGCTGTAAATGATACTTTTGGAGAATCGGCAACGCCTTCGGAATTAATGAAAAAATACTGCATTAACGATGAGGCTGTTGTGAAGGCAGTTCGAAAAGTACTCAAGAGGAAATAATCATTAATAGTTTGCAAAAAAACCTTTTTAGGATCATCACATTTCTGACAAAAAAATCTGTTGCACTTATACTACTCGGAACCATTTTCTCTGTAAAAACTAGAACATTTTTTTGATCTAGATCAATGATGATGGTATGTATGTTCTATCTTTGCATAAAGATTGAACAAGGTAAGTTTTATTAAAAATTAACACATATACACATGAAAAAAGTTTTTTTTATCCTACTAGTTTTAGGAATGTCCAGAAATACAAATGCCCAGCTACAAGGAGGTATTAAAGCAGGTGTAAATTATAATTCAGGTACCTTTAGTAATGTTCTTAATGATGTTTTAAGCGGCGCCGAAAGTAAGACAGGATATCACATGGGTTTATGGCTTCGTGCTAAACTTCCAGCCATTGGTTTCTACATTCGCCCCGAGATTGTTTATACAGAGCTTAAAAATGGAGTATCATACAACAATGGCCAGTTACAGCAAAAAACAAATTTCAAATTTCAAAAAATTGACGCACCTATACTGGTTGGTAAGAAAATTTTTAACATTGGGAATGTCTTTGCAGGACCATCTTTCCAATACATCTTATCCTCTGGCTTTGGTTTGAACGACCTTTCTGAAGTTTCTACTGACGAACTTTCTCTAGGGGTTCAGTTTGGTTTTGGAATAGAATTTGGACGCCTTGGAATTGACGCCCGTTGGGAAAGAAGCTTATCTAAAATTAATACGTTCTTTTTTGATAATATCATCAATGATGAAGTAATCTTTAATACTCGGGTAAATCAAATTATTTTTGGTATTTCTTATCGATTGTAAACAATATTACATCAACTACATAAATACACAGTCAATTTTTCAGATCAATTATTGATTTTAGTTGTTTTCTGTATTGCAACAGATTCAATTAATAAAAAACCCTAATTACTGTTTGGGTAATTGGGATTTAAGTAATCTGGTAATGCTGGATTATTGGGGTCGTTAAAATCATTTGTGGGATCACCGTCGTCTCCTGCTTCATCTCGAGTTGAGATTCCATCGCCATCATCATCAAAATCTAAGTAATTGGGTGCAAGATCTCCGTCTGTGTCGTCGTTTCTTGGATCTCCATCCCCATCAGGATCCTCGTCTTTGGAGGCTATACCGTCATTATCGTGATCTGTTCCCTCAACTAGGTCATATAATTCAATATAAAACATCAAGTTTGCGTTAGGAGGAATGCCTAGAGTTCCAATATTTCTATATCCCAAACCAGAGGGAATAAACAAAATACCTCTACCGCCATTCTCATAAGTTATTGGACCATTATCAGTGATATTTCTTCCTCCTTTGAAATGAATGAATCCCAGAGACCAGCCTCTAATTACACTGTTTAGTGTCAACCAGATAGGGCTTACCACTCTCTCATCAAAAAAATTCAAATCTTCTGTATTAAATAAGTATTCACCTCTGTATTTTACCAATACAGAATCTACTGTAGATGGAAAATCTTTCACAGGATCGGGTTCTCCTACACTATTTATAAAATAATATAACGTGTAATCTACCTCTCTTTCAGTGACATCTTGCATCATCAATCTTGGATCATCAATCAATGCTGTGGCTCCATCTATGATTGGTTTCACAGAATCCAAGGCATCATTATAATAATGTGTTTGAAAAAAATCAACTAAAGAGTCATTATCCTTTAATGCTTGAGCTGCATGATCAAAGTCATCAACAAAAGAATCATTTCTCTTACAAGAGTGGCCAATAATTACCATGAGCAACCCTAAGATTATTAACTTTTTACTTTGTAACATTTGAAAATAATTTGCGGTGCAATTTAGCATTTTTATACCTTTGTATAAAGTGAAAATACTTTTTTTAACTTTTTCATGAGAATTGATAAATACCTTTGGTGCATTAGACTTTTTAAGACCCGAAACATGGCAACTGAAGCCTGTAAAAAGGGACATGTAAAAATTAATGACAGCAATGTAAAACCAGCAAAAGAAATTTTTGGAAATGAAATAATTAACATCAGAAAAAATCAAATGAATTACGAAATTGTAGTAATCGACATTCCAAAGAGTCGAGTTGGTGCCAAGCTAGTGGATCTGTATAGGAAAGACGTGACTCCTAAAGAAGAGCTAGAACGATTGGATTTATTGAAATTTACCAAGAATCATCACAGAAAAAAAGGAACTGGAAGACCCACCAAAAGAGATCGAAGAGATATTGACGAATATTATGAATCTTCAGAATTTTCAGAGACATGAACACGATAAACCATACCATTTTAAACGGAAGTCAAATCACTCAAATAATCAAGCGTATTGCTTACCAGATTTATGAGAGTAACAGTAATGAAAAAGAGATTATTTTAGCTGGTATTCAAGGCAATGGGATGATTTTTGCTCAACTTTTAGCAAAGGTTTTAAAATCAATATCGCCCTTAGAAATTCAATTGTGTCAGGTTTTAATCAATAAAAAAAAGCCTCTTGGTACAGTGAGTACATCCATCGATGCACTTAGCTACCAAAACAAATCTATAGTTTTAGTTGATGATGTTCTAAATTCTGGTTCTACATTGATTTATGGAATCAAGCATTTTCTGGATGTCCCGTTAAAGCAATTTAAAACTGCTGTACTGGTCAATAGAAATCACAAGAAATATCCTGTAAAAGCAGATTTCAAAGGAATTTCATTATCGACTTCCATCAAAGAACATGTTGAGGTAGAGTTCAACGGATCTCTCTCCTATGCTAAATTGATATAGAGCATTCAAAAAAGTTGAGTCTTCATTTCTGCTACAATGGTATCAATATCTTTCTTATCTACTGAGATACTATACTGTGCCTTTTCATAAAATTTTCTTCTTTCGAATAGATGCTTTGCAATAAACTCGGTTATTTTTTCGCTTGATAAAGAGGCAAGTATAGGTCTCTCTTGTTTATTTTCTGAGATACGTGTTATCAACGTTGATATACTGGCCTCTAAATAGACCGATCTAATCTCTTTTTGGTTTGTAATAAGCTCCATATTACCAGCATAACAGGGAGTCCCGCCTCCCAATGATAAGATATACATTTTCTTCTGTTGCAAAAATTCTTTAAGATATCTATGTTCTATTTTTCTAAAATAGATTTCACCCTTATCTTTAAAAATTTGAGGAATGGTTGCTTTCTCTTCAGTCGCTATATAGTGATCTAAATCATAAAAAGGAATGTCCATTTTCTTCGAAAACTGCTTCCCTACAGTAGTCTTACCACTACCCATATATCCTAATAAAATAATTTTCACTCGTTTAAGTTTACATGAACTATTGCATATTTAATCATTTCCTTTTATCGAGGTATTGGCCTTCATTTGACCAATCTCACTGTAAGGGTTTCACTTGTTTAAATTTACATGAACTATTTGGTATTTAGCCATGTTCTTTTGTTTGGATATGAACCCTGGTTTGACCAATCCCTACATGAGGGTTTCATCCTTTAGATTTTATACTAACTGCCTGTTATTGAGCTATTTTCTTTAACTGATGTGTTGATCGTTGTTTCACATCTCTCTGTAAGAACTTTGTCAAATAAATTTCAGTACACAAATATCTTGAAAAATTTGTCAAAAATGGTTTTTTTTTACTTACATGAACTATATTTGAGCCATTGAAAATTTTGGAGTTAAAAATGATTTCATCGAGTATCCAACTCTCAAAATTTTCATTAAAAAATAGGTTTTTAAAGACCTTCAAGCGATCTTTTAAATCAGTTGAAACAATACAATTTGATCTCTAAGTATCTTCGTAATTCTCATTGAGTCAAAAACTCTTAGATTTTCATAAAATGAGTTCAGATATTGTTCATTAGCGCACGTGGCGGAATTGGTAGACGCGCCAGCTTGAGGGGCTGGTATCCGTTTAGGATGTGGAAGTTCGAATCTTCTCGTGCGCACTTATCATTTAGATCAATCAACAAATAAAATTGCGAGTAAGAGAATTATCAGATGTACCCTATTTAAAAGTAGTCCCCCAAAAACATTTCCTTTACAGGAACGTTCCCGCCTTCAAAAGGCGGGTTTTTTATTTAACAATAATTCACTCTCTTCTATCTAATTTAATACGTATTTTTGTTAAATGCATTTAAAAAAAATACTTTTTGCACTCCTTTTATTCTTGTCTGGAAACATGATTGCTCAAGAAGCAAAAGACAGTTTAAAGGTCTCTGTGCTGAAAGGTCAAGTGATAGATTCCGAAACAAAAAAGGCTTTAAGTGCTTCTCATATCCTCAATCTCAACTCGGTAGAAGGTACCATTACAAACGACATGGGTAACTTCGAAATTATGGCTAGAGCAAACGACACTGTGATCGTCTCATACCTAGGTTATTCATCTATAAAAATCAAAATTACCAACGACCTTTTAAAGGGCAACGAGTTGTTAATTGCACTGTACGAAAAATCAGAAGAAGTAAAAGAGATCATCATCAAGTCCACAAAACTTATTGGAGTTTTGGAAGTCGACGTAAAGCAAGTCCCCAAAGATAAATTTACCAGAATAAAAATTAATGGTGTAAGACAGACTTACGAAGTCCCAAATTCTAAAAAAAATGACTTTATCTCTCCTCTCTCCTCACTTTTCCAACCTGTCGATTTTGTTTACAAGTTATTCGGAGATAAACCAAAACAACTAAAAAAGCTTCAAAAAATTAAAAAACAAGACAATTTAAGAAAAATTATGGCTGGAAAGTTTGATAGAGAGATCATGATGGAATATTTAGAGATGGATCGAAACGATCTTCTAAAACTGATTTCTAATTGCAACTATTCTGACTATTTTGTTAAAAAAGCAAGTGATCTGCAAATGATCGAAGCCGTATTGGACTGTTATGAAAATTACAAAGCACTAAAAAAAGGAAAAATAGAACGCAGCAGACTTCCCGAAAAAAAAGGAAACTAAACAACTACACAGCATAAAAAAGTCCCGCATCATAAAGCGGGACTTTTATCAACTATTAAAAACTAACTAATGACGAACCAACGTCTTTTATCTTTAGCGCATTTGTACATAAGACGCTCAATGGGCACATTAGTTACAAACAACATGCTATTTAACAATCCTTTAAGATATGTTCACCTAAATACCCAGATGTTAATAGATTAGTTATTTGAGCGTTCCCCTTTGGGTCGCGCTATCCGCTATATCTTTTTTGTTTCTCATTGCTAAAATGATACTGCTAGAGATCAATATAGTTTGCGTGAATAAAATACAGGAACAGTAAAAAAAAGCACAAAAAAGGATGCCGCTGCTATCGCTTCTATGTTGTAATCCTAGAAAAAGTTCAATAATTTCTTTCCTTTGGTTTCTAATTTACTGTTAATCAGTATTTTT
>JABSPP010000067.1 GCA_013214275.1 Flavobacteriaceae bacterium | reverse complement strand
TAAAAATATAGAAACTTGTAACGATGTTTGGTTTGCATTGACTCAACATGAAGCTGACAGAAAAAGCCTAATGATTAACTTGGGTGGAGGTGTGATTACCGACATTGGAGGGTTTGTTGCTTCAACTTACAAAAGAGGAATTGATTTTGTAAATATTCCCACCACCTTATTAAGTATGGTTGATGCCTCTGTAGGAGGTAAAACTGGAATAGATCAAGGAATTCTCAAAAATCACATTGGGTTATTTGCAGATCCTCAAATTGTAATTATCGATATCAGCTTTTTAGATACGTTAAACGATCGTGAAATACGTTCTGGAATGGCAGAAATCATCAAATATGGAATGACCTCTAGTATTGAATTGTTGAATGAAGTAATAAACTATAAAGATTTAAAATACAACTATTTAATACATGAATCAATTGTAATTAAAAATCAAATTGTGTTAAAAGATCCCAAAGAGAATAGTCTTCGTAAAATTTTAAATTTTGGTCATACATTGGGACATGCTATTGAATCTTTTTATCTTGATTCTAACCTGAAAGAGCCACTCAAACACGGGGAGGCAATAGCAATAGGAATGGTATGTGAAACTTATATATCATCAAAATTGTTAAACTTTCAAGAGGGGAAATTACAAGAAATCAAAGAGTTCATATGTTCTATTTTTGGAAAAGATCAAATCGATCCAAAAAACTTTATGGATATCATTAACTTACTTAAATACGATAAGAAAAATACCAATGGGCAAGTGAACTTTGTTTTGTTACACGACATTGAGAGTTATAAATTAGACTGTAAAGTTTCTGAGGATTTGATTATTGAAAGTTTCAACTATTACAATGCCTAGTCTAGACCTTCTTTGGGTGCAGTGTAGCACTGTATATATTTTCATAAACGGGAATGATTTTATCCAACGAAAATTGAAGGCTGTGGTGTTTTGCGTTCCTTTTAAAAGTGGCTAAATTTTCATCACTCTCTAAAATATTCAGCACGTGATTTGTCATGCTTTTAACATCACCAACGTTGCTTAGAAACCCTGTGACTCCATGTTTATTTACCTCGGATAATCCTCCTGTATTAGTGGAAATTACTGGTGTTTCTGCAGCCATGGCCTCTAAGGCTGCTAATCCAAAGCTTTCTCTTTCAGAAGGAAGTAAAAACACATCAGAATAGCACAAGATTTTATTTAGCTCAGTGCTATTTCCTAAGAAAATTACTTGATCTTCAACCC
Source organism: Flavobacteriaceae bacterium (assembly GCA_013214275.1). GTDB lineage: Bacteria > Bacteroidota > Bacteroidia > Flavobacteriales > Flavobacteriaceae > Polaribacter. Next base: position 6,784 of record JABSPP010000067.1, on the reverse strand, counting down.
CAAGTTTTTTAGCCAAACGCTCAGTCTTGAGTCGTTCTGGCCCATCCCCTACCATCAGCAGTTTTGATGGAATACTTGCTTGTATAACAGCAAATATCTTTACGACATCTTCTGTTTTTTTAACAGGACGGAAATTAGATACATGAGTTAAAATTCTTTCGTTGGGCTGTGCTAAAGCAATGCGTTTGCATTCCTTTTTCTTTTCACGCTCATATTTTTTAATATCGATAAAATTATAAACTACCTGAATATCCTTTTGAATATGAAACAATCTGAGCGTATCCTCTTTTAAACTTTCTGAAACAGCAGTTACAACGTCGGAATGGTTGATACTAAATTCAACTGCTATTTGATAAGTAGGATGGCTGCCAACGAGAGTAATATCGGTTCCGTGTAATGTTGTGACTACTTTTATATCTATGCCTTCTTCCCTAAGCATTAACTTTGCCATGTATGCAGCATAGGCATGAGGAATCGCATAATGAGCATGGAGAATATCAAGTCCATGTTCTTTGATCACTTTTACCAACTTACTCGATAGCGCTAATTCATAAGGTTGGTATTGAAACAGTGGGTATTCTTCAATTCGAACTTCGTGAAAATGAAGTTGATGAGTAATAAAGTCCAACCGGACAGGTTGATTGTATGTGATAAAGTGTATCTCATGACCTCTATCAGCGAGTGCCATTCCAAGTTCTGTTGCTAAAACACCACTTCCTCCAAACGTTGGATAACAGACAATTCCGATTTTCATATACCGTTAGTTTATCATGTAATGCTGTATCTGATGTCAAAATATAATGAAAATACACCTTTTACTTTATAGGTCTTGTACAATGAAACATCAGAAATAGCAGGTTGCAAAGATACCGCTTTCGAGGGTGGAATTTTCAAAAAAAACATAAAAAATCCTGCTTGAAGAACAACAGGATTGATAGCATCATATCTTGGAATGGATTTAGTAATCACCAAGAGTTACGGGGTTTTGGTCTAATGCACTCGCCAACTGCTCATCATTTGGAGCTTTACCGTGCCACGCATGGGTATGCATCATAAAATCTACTCCGTTGCCCATTTCTGTATGCAATAGAACGCAAACTGGTTTTCCCTTGCCAGTTTTTGTTTTTGCATCTGACATACCCACTTTAATAGCTTCAATATCGTTTCCTTGCACAATATCTAAAACTTCCCAGCCAAAAGCTTCAAACTTACTACGTATACTTCCCATGGGCAGAACTTCATCCGTAGAACCGTCAATCTGCTTGCCGTTTAAGTCTACCGTGACAATAATATTATCTATTTTTTTTGCAGATGCAAACATGGCAGCCTCCCATATTTGTCCTTCTTGCAGTTCTCCATCACCGTGTAACGAATAGATTAATTGACCATCGCCGTTGAGCTTTTTTGATAGTGCTGCTCCCAAAGCAACACTCATCCCCTGACCCAAGGATCCAGAGGCAATCCTAATTCCTGGCAAGTGCTCATGTGTTGTCGGATGTCCTTGTAGACGGGTGTTTAGTTTTCTAAAAGTGGCAAGTTCTTCAACAGAAAAAAAACCACTCCTTGACAAAACACTGTAATACACAGGAGAAATATGTCCGTTGGAAAGGAAGAACATGTCTTCATTGCAGCCATCCATGTTAAAATCAGTTGAATACTCCATGATATCCTGATATAAAACAGTAAAAAATTCAGCACAGCCTAAAGAGCCTCCGGGGTGACCTGAATTCACAGCATGCACCATTCTTAAAATATCTCTTCGCACCTGTTGCGTAAAATCTTGCAATTCTTGTGTTGTTGCCATCTGGAATTATTTGTTAAACAAATGTAGTTTTTTCGAGTTCAATGAACAATAAAATTCTAGAAGTAAAATCAACAGGTTATCAACGAATCATTTGACATTTACGATACCTACCAAAAATGAAATTATGTCTTCTGCTTTTTTTTCTTTGCTGAAGGAAAAAGGACATTGTTCAGAATTAATCGATAACCAGGTGAGGTAGGATGCAGATCTAGTTCTGTCTTTGGATCTCCCACACGATGTGTGTAATCTTCTGGATCGTGACCTCCATAGAAGGTAAAAAACCCCTTTCCTTTAGTGCCGTGGATATAACGCGCCTCTCTGTTGGTTTTATTTTCACCCATAACCAAGACGTTAGACTTGACCGTATTTCTATCAAAAGAGGTGGTTTGGCCCATAAAAGCCTTTAACAACTGAGTATGGTTTTGTGTGAGCATGGTAGGTACTGGATCCCACTTGGCAGAGAATTCAATTAGAGAGAAGTAATCTGATGTTTTGGGAATTCGACGTTTTCTAGTCATATCAATGGATGAAAATTCATAGGTAAGAGGATCTCGTATTAAGTGATAATTATGGAAGGCAAAAGTTTTTGAAAAATCAATTTTGGACTGATAGTTAGGTTCTGAAGGATCACCATCGAACATTGTCTCGGCAATATCTATCCCTTCAGCTGATAAGGCAATGTCAAAACTATCGGTAGCAGAACACATGGCGAACATAAATCCTCCGCCAACTACATAATCGCGTATCTTTTTGGCAACATCCAGTTTGAGTTGTGATACTTTGGCATATCCAAGTTTTTTTGCTTCTTCCTCAGCTCTTAACTTAGCATTTACATACCAAGGAGCCGTTCGGAAGGTCCCATAAAAACGTCCGTATTGCCCTGTAAAATCTTCGTGATGTAAATGTAACCATTCATAAAGTAGTAATTTGTCGTTTAGCACTTCTTCGTCATAGACTACGTCAAAGGGGATCTCAGCATAGGTTAAAACCATGGTTACAGCATCATCCCAAGGCATTTTATCTTTGGGTGAATAAACAGCAATTTTAGGAGCCTTTTCTAAAGTGACAGCCTCTTGATTTTTGGAAGGCGATGCTATTTCTTGTAGAATGATTTGTGATTGCGCATCAGAAATTACCTCATAGGATACCCCGCGGATCTTACACTCATTGATGATCAGAGCATTATTTTCAATTAAAAAGGCACCACCATCATAATTGAGTAACCATTTTGCTTTAAATCCATTTTGAAGTGAATAATAAACAATCCCATAGGCTTTCAAATGATTTTGCTGATTGTCATGATTCATGGGAATGTACACAAAGGACGCCCAAGTGAAATGGGTTATATACAAAAAGCATAATGCAAGAAAGAGTCTTTTCATAAATCAATTCAACTATTTCCCAAAACTTAGTTGTGAAGGCTCAAAAATAACACCTTTTGACGAGCTGAGCTTTGAAAATAGTTTTCTGGGAACAATTTAACCCATCTTTTTATTTGGATTACTCCGAATTAGTGTGTAAGATACTTCTAACTCATTTACATCTACAGTATTATTTTTGTCTTTATTGATCATTGTTTGTCATTAAAATGGGACTTCGTTATCATCATCAGAACCAAAAGCATCTTTAGGTTCAATTCGTTGATCTGGGAAAACATCTTCCGAAAATCCTCTGTTCATACTTGATTGGTACTCGCCACTAAAACTATCATCTAGATCAGAAAATTGTGCTAGGTGCCCCGTAAACTTCAACCGGATATTATCTAGTCCACCGTTCCTGTGTTTAGCTACAATAAATTCTCCTTGACCCTCACAAGACGAATGATCATCATCATCCCATTCAGTCATTCCATAGTATTCAGGCCTGTAGATAAAAGATACAATATCAGCATCCTGCTCAATAGCTCCTGACTCTCGTAAGTCAGACAATAAAGGGCGTTTGCTTCCTCCACGTGTCTCTACTGCACGCGAAAGTTGCGATAGCGCAATTACTGGGACATCCAGTTCTTTAGCAAGTGCTTTCAGGTTACGGGAAATGGTGGAGATCTCCTGCTCGCGATTTCCTCCTCCTTTTGCTGCTGTTCCAGCTGTCATAAGCTGCAAATAGTCAATGACCAAAATTTTAACTTTATGCTGTGATACCAGACGGCGTGCTTTGGCTCTTAAATCAAATATTGATAAAGAAGGGGTGTCATCAATAAAAATGGGGGCACTTGATAATTTCTTAACTTTTACATTGAGCTGTTCCCACTCATGACGCTCTAAGTTCCCTTTACGTAATTTTTCTGAGGTTAATCCAGTCTCGGAAGAAATCATTCGGGTAATGAGTTGCACAGAAGACATCTCCAATGAAAATACTGCTACCGCATGGTTAAAATTAATGGCCATATTTTTAGCCATAGAGATTACAAAAGCTGTTTTCCCCATCCCGGGTCGAGCTGCGATAATAATTAGATCAGAGGGTTGCCAACCAGAGGTGAGCGCATCAAGCTTAGAAAAACCGGTGGCTAACCCACTCATACCTTCTTTCTGAGAAATTTCTTGAATCTTCTTTAAGGCTTGCTTTACAAGATCACCAGCACCTTCAGAACTCTTTTTTAAATTGCCTTGTGTTACTTCAAATAGCTTACTTTCTGCTTCATCTAACAAATCAAAAATATCGGTAGATTCGTCATAAGCATTTTCAATGATGTCGCTAGAAATGGCAATCAATCGTCGTTGAATGTATTTTTGAAGAATAATTCTAGCATGAAATTCGATATGAGCAGAAGACGCTACTTTTTGAGTCAAGCGAATCAAATGAAAATCACCACCTACCAAATCTAATTTTCCTGCTTTTTTTAACGCATTGGAAACCGTTAATAAATCAATTGGTTTAGATTCTTGAAATAAGGTGAACATTGCCCTGTAGATCTCCTGATGCTTTATTTCATAAAATGCATCAGGGTGTAAGATATCAATCACATCATCAATTCCCTTCTTATCGATCATCATTGCCCCCAGCACAGCTTCTTCCAAATCGACTACCTGAGGTGGAATCTTCCCCTTCTCCAAACTTATAAGACGAGATTTATCTATTTTCTGACCTTGTATTGGCTGCGTTCTTTCCATCTAGACAAAAGTAATTTTTATGACGGTACCCTTGTCAAAAATTTGTTTTTTTCTTTATCGACAAAAATTAACAACTCTGTTATTTAAATGTTGATAACTTTGCAACCATCATACATAATTGAATATACTTTGATGCCAATTAAAAAAAGAAATTTATATCTATCGCTGTTTCTAATCTTTCAAATGCTTTGTATTCGATGGATTGCTGTGTATCCAGCATGGGTGGAACACTACTATTCCAACGGAATTTATCCTGTAATCAGTTCTTTTTTTAGAATTTTACTGGGGTGGATTCCATTCTCTGTAGGTGATTTGCTTATTTTTTACTTTCTTTTTTATGTACTGAGATATGTCTATCGACTCATCAAAACAAAATTTAAAGGGTTCCTTAGTAAAATATTGGAAATTGTTGCTTTTTGCTCCGTAATTTATTTCTCTTTCTACCTATGTTGGGGACTAAACTATTACCGAGAACCCTTGTCAAAAAATCTTGGTTACCAGCAAACCCAGTACACTACAGATACACTAGAAACCCTCTCTTACCATCTAGTTCAAAAATTAAATCAATCACAGCTTTTCATCACCAAGTTAGATACATTAAAAGTGGTAAATCCTTATTCACAAAAAGAGATGTACGCCTTATCTAGAAGAGGCTACGACAGTTTAGCAAAAGATTTCCCTTCATTTAAATACCAATTCGGGACCGCTAAGAGTTCATTAATGAGTTGGGTACAGAGCTATAATGGAATCTCAGGTTATATGAATCCACTCACAGGAGAAGCGCAGGTAAATCGTCGAATTCCAAAGACTGGCTTTCCCACCACTGTTTGTCACGAAATGGCCCATCAACTAGGCTATGCTGCTGAAGATGAGGCTAATTTTATAGGCTTTTTAGCTGCTTTATACAATAATGACCCTTACTTTCAGTATGCCGCCTACCGCATGGCAACTCGCTACACTTTGTTTGAATTGTATAAGCGAGATCCTGAAAAGTACGATGCAGTTTATCAAAGAATTAACAAAGGAATTGTCAAAGATTTCAAATCCTCATCCGAGTTTTGGTTGCAGTATGAAAACCCTTTAGAACCGCTTATAAAAAGGGGATACAATGCCTACTTAAAATCAAACAATCAAGCAAAAGGAGTTGCGTCCTACAATCATGTAGTGGATTTACTAATTTGTTATTTTGCGAGTACAAAGGATTGATAACTCAAACAACACCCAATAAATAGAGTTTTTTTAGGTGCTCAACTTATTACACTTCAGGATATGCAAGTTTCAAAAAGATACTAACCAATTGGTATTTTATCACTTGAGTTTGACAGTTTGAGTGGTATTTTGGGTGTTTTCAGTGTGACAAACTCAGTGTTTATGGGGGTTTTGATTTTCATTTGAAAAAACAGGTAGTGCGAAAGGGTGTTGTGTAGCTCATTTTCATATCGTATTTTCGCTCCATGGCATTCCTCAGAGTAGAAAAGAAGCAGTCAGGCACTTACCTTCGTATTATAGAGAGTTATAAGAAAAATGGAAAACCCAAGCATAGAACTTTGCATTCTCTGGGCAAGGTAGAAGATTACCCCACTAACCAGTTAGAAGCCATTGCAAAAAAGCTGTTGGCGTTATCGGGTACTATTTTGGAAGATATCATCCCTGAATCTTTCCACGAGGTAGCCCGTTACAATTACGGATATGGTCTTGTTCTAAAAAAGTTATGGGCAGTATACCACATTGATAAGTTTATCCGACAGGTAAACAATAAACGACGTCTTCGTTTTGATTGGCAAGATGCTTTTAAATTAAAATGACTATCCGATAGTTTGCACATCCTTTTCCCACTTGCAGTCTATTGCTGCTACTAGCGCCCTATCAA
>JABSPP010000066.1 GCA_013214275.1 Flavobacteriaceae bacterium | reverse complement strand
TGAATTGTGAATTTCCTGTGTCTTCCCATGATAGAAAGATACAAAATATTTATCTCATTTTAAAATAGATTTGGTATCAAATGACTAAAAGCAACATCTTTCGGACGACGTTTCATCCCTCTCTCTACAGAGCGGTGTATAATACGGTTAATCACATTAAAGCCACAGCGTAATAGCTTAGCGGTTTGGGTCTGGTTCTTTGTAGCCTTAAGTAAATCTATAGCTAAACGCTCAAACAAATAAGTATGGCGCTCAAAAGAATCTGCCCAAGGAACTTCAATTGTTTTAACCCCTTGTGAGGACTTCACCCGTGGTACTTTACAATTGATAAATGTCTTAAACTGCATCGTATCTAAATGACGCCACCTAAGGGATTCTCGATGATCGTAAATACTACATAACTCCAAACTAGCTGGACATTCTGCCTTAGTACCAATATAGCTGACAAAAATATCAACCTCTTCTAATATAAAATTCATCTTAACCTCATCTACTTTCCAATCATCCCCTAAATTTAATAACAAATCAAAGAACTGTTCTGAAAACATGGTTTTTATTCGCTAATTTAGCATTTCCACAACATTCGTGGTAGAACCATTTTTGTTACCAAACCTTTTAGCGTTGAAAGAACCGATTTCTATCACATCCATTTCTTCTGTATCAGCTCTGGGAAATACCCAAAAAGAAATCTGGAAAAACTATCTCCACCCAAAACATTTTTTTTCGCAGAAAGTGTTTCAAAATTCTAGTGCCTGGGTTGCTGCTTTACCCAATGCAGTTCGCAAGGAAATCGAAGAGCTAAGAACTTCTGAAATCAAATACAAGAAATTAGATGATTCTGTCCTTTATGCCATTTTTGTCTCACGAAAAGCTAGTCAACAAGCAGGCTGGGAACAAGGAGATTCCTTTGGAGTTAATTTTGGTTCCTCCAGAGGAGCAACACAATTGTTTGAAAAATACCATACCAAATTTCTTGAGTATGCTACATCTTCAACCCCAGTGTCGCCCCTAACAACATTGGGAAATTTATCCTCTTGGGTAGCACACGACCTAAAATCTAGGGGGCCAGAGATTTCACATTCCATTACGTGCTCCACAGCCTTACATGCGGTTTTAAATGGAGTTGCTTGGATTCAATCGGGGCTTACAGACAAATTTTTGGTTGGAGGAACAGAGGCCTCCCTGACTGAATTTACAATTGCTCAAATGAAAGCTATGAAAATTTATGCCAAACCTTATCCAAACATCAACCATTCTACCATCGAAACATACCCATGTAGAGCATTGGACTTGAATAAAAAGAGCAATACCATGATAATGGGAGAAGGAGCGTCAGCTATCTGTTTAGAAAAAGGAAATCCCTCACAAACTATAGCAAAAATCGCAGGAATTGGATACGCATCAGAACCTTTAAAACACGGTGCTTCAATGTCTTCCAACGCCGATTGCCTTCAACAATCAATGAAGATGGCTTTAAAAGCAATCGATCCCAGTCATGTAGATGTCGTTGTCATGCATGCACCGGGAACCATAAAAGGAGACATCTCAGAGTTAAAAGCAATTTCCAGGATATTTTGTAACAAAAAACCATTTCTTACTACCAATAAATGGAAATTAGGACATACTTTTGGGGCATCAGGAATGCTAAGTTTAGAACTTGGTGTCCAAATGCTTCAACACCAACAAGTCATCGCTGTTCCATTCTATATAGAGCAACAAAGACCTAAAAAACTGAAGAACGTCTTAATTAATGCCGTAGGTTTTGGAGGGAACGCAGTCTCTATTTTGCTCACAAAATAATCGCGTTAATATCCATAAGAATTGCTATATTTAAAATCTGTACAAAAAATATCAATACTATGATGGAATGGTTCTCAAATCTCACTGACTTCGAAAAATTCTACTGGATCATCACAGGGGTCTCTTCACTTTTCTTTATATTCATTTTGATTACCACCTTCATTGGTGGTGATGTAGACGATGTAGGTGACATCGATGCAGAAGTTGATGCAGACACAGGGGTTGGATTTCAATTTTTTACACTAAAAAATACTGTGGCCTTCTTTGCCATTTTTGGCTGGAGTGGAATTTCTTGTATCAATGCTGGATACACTCAAACAACTACGATCATTATTTCCGTTGTGTGTGGATTTATAATGATGATAATGGTTGCTTTACTCATGTTTTACATGCGAAAGCTAAACGACAGTGGAACCCTTAAGATGAAGAATGCCCTTGGTGCAGTTGGCGAAGTTTACACAACCATTGGAGCCGAGCGATCCAAAATAGGTAAAGTACAGATAAAGGTACAAAGTTCCCTTAGAGATTTAGAAGCGCTAACAGACTACAATACCGACCTCACTCAAGGAGCTGTTGTAGAAGTTGTAGATTACACATCAAACGGAATATTAATTGTTGAACCTCAAAAAAAATAAAAAATGCTGATATATAACACAATATTACAATTTGAAAGCTTTTTAGGGCCTACAACTACGATTGTTGTAGCAGTACTCATTCTAATTGTTCTTTTCACTGCCTTTATTCGCAGATACAAACGCTGTCCGTCTGACCGGATTTTAGTTGTCTATGGAAAAGTAGGAGGTGGGCAATCTGCCAAATGTATTCACGGAGGAGCAGCCTTTATTTTCCCTGTAATTCAAGATTATCAATACTTGGATCTAACACCCATTTCTATTGAAGTGAATCTAGTGAATGCTCTTTCCAAACAGAACATCCGTGTAAATGTACCCTCTCGATTTACCATTGGAATCTCAACAGAGCCAGGTGTAATGCAGAACGCAGCAGAACGACTCTTGGGACTTGGTCTATCAGATATACAAGAATTAGCAAAAGAAATTATTTTTGGACAATTGCGTTTGGTTGTAGCTTCTATGGATATAGAAGAGATCAACTCAGACAGAGACAAGTTCTTAAGCAACATTTCTACTAGTGTAGAATCCGAATTAAAGAAAGTTGGATTAAAACTCATCAATGTCAACATTACCGATATCGTTGACGAGTCTGGATATATTGAAGCACTTGGTAAAGAAGCTGCGGCTCACGCTATCAATGCAGCTCGTAAATCAGTTGCCGAGAAAAATAGGGACGGATCTATTGGGGAAGCCAATGCTGTTCAAGACCAAAGAACACAAGTTGCTGCTGCTAATGCAAAAGCAGTAGATGGGGAAAATACCGCCAAAATTGAAGTTGCAAACTCAAACGCTCTAAGAAGACAACGAGAAGCCGAGGCAGAGCGCAATGCAATCGCTTCAGAAAAAGTACAAGCGGCAAAAGCCCTAGAAGAGGCCTATGCTGCAGAACAAGAAGCTGAACTAGCAAGAGCCGAAAGAGAACGCGCCTCTCAGACAGCAGATATTATCATCCCTGCTCAAATCGATAAAAACAAGGTGGAGATCGATGCGGAAGCAGAGGCAGAAAAAATTCGAAGAAGAGCCAAAGGGGAAGCCGACGCAATCTTATTTAAAGCTCAGGCTGAGGCAAAAGGGCTATACGAAGTATTAACAAAACAAGCAGCAGGTTTGGATCAAATTGTTAAAGCTGCTGGAAACGACTCTCAAAATGCAGCTTTATTACTTATAGCAGACAAATTACCAGAATTGGTAAAATTACAATCTGAAGCCATTAAGAATATTAAAATTGATAAAATTACCGTATGGGAAGGTGGAAATTCTAAAGATGGAAAAACTTCAACCTCAAATTTTATCTCTGGAATGTACAAATCAGTTCCTCCCTTACAAGAAATATTCAATATGGCAGGAATGCAACTTCCTGACTATCTAAAAGGGAAAGAGCTGCCCTCTTCAGAGCAAACAGATGAAGAGATTGAACATAATTCAAAATCAGATGAAAAGTAGATTTTACAATAAAGCATGAACAAAACCAAGGAGCTGCCCTTTTAGGCAGCTTCTGTCTATAAAACTCGTTTTGAAACCGCATATATTCACAATGTTTTTACTGGTGATTTGTCTGTGTACCAGCTGCCAAGAAAAAACTCCATTACAAAAAGCCTTATCATCCAGCTCACCTGCAATCCAAAGAGTGATGAGCAATCCCAATAAATATGAGGTCCAAATTATCTTCTCAGAAATCCAAAGAGATTCCTCCTCACAGGTACAATTTATAGATGATGAATACCAAGTAAACGACAACGACTATTTTTATCCTGCAAGTACCGTTAAACTCCCTTTAGCTATTCTAGCGTTAGAAAAAATCAATGAGTATGGTGTCATTGGAAAAGACAGTCAGTTTCAACTAGAACAAGACAGTATTCAAACGAGTGTTAATAAAGAAATAAATAAATCCATCATCGTTAGCGATAATAATGCATATAACAGGCTATTTGAATTTGTGGGGAAAGATGAAATTAACGAACGCTTACACTCACGAGGAATCAGAGCCAGAATATCGCATAGACTCTCAACACCAAAAGCAGACGATACAACGAGTAAGTCCATTGTATTTAAAACCAATGACTCTTTAGTCATCATTCCTAGAAGGGAAAACTCCTCTGCTAAGCCATTGTAATTGTCTTCTTTAAACAAAGGAAAAGGATACATAGAAAATGGACAGCTATTCAATATACCCAAAGATTTTTCAAAAAAAAATTATGTTCCTCTACGATCACTACACAGTATAATGAAGCGGTTAATTTTTCCAAGCACCTTTCCAAAAGAGGAACAGTTTAAGCTAAAAAATAGCGACAGAATAGACCTTCTTAGAATCATGGAAATGGTACCCAGACAATACGGGTACGATCCAACAACATACCCTGATAATTATGTGAAGTTTTTTGTTATTGGAGATCAAAAAGGCAAAAAACCCAAACATCTACGTATCTTTAATAAAGTTGGACTTGCTTATGGATACTTGATAGATTGTGCATACATCAAAAATGAGCTTAATCAAAAGGAATATCTGATGAGCGCTTCAGTATATGTAAATGATAATCAAATATTTAATGGTGACATATACGAATACGATGACATAGGTATTCCCTTTTTGGCCGAATTGGGCAGACAGCTCATACATCATTCGGGAAAAAATGAAAAGTAAAGAAGGCTTTTTCATACATTTGTATCAAATACAGACCTTCAATTTATGAGTACAGCCAAACACCATTGGACACGAGAAGAAATTCTAACTATTTACAATCAGCCTTTAATGGAGTTACTATATCAGGCTGCAACTGTTCACAGAAAACATCACGACCCCAATACCGTCCAAGTAGCTACTTTATTATCCATAAAAACTGGAGGATGTCCAGAAGATTGTGGATATTGTCCGCAAGCAGCAAGATATCATACAGGATTAGAAGGCAATGATTTGATGAGTGTTTCTCACGTAAAGGCACAGGTACTGAGAGCAAAAGCCTCAGGAAGTTCAAGGGTTTGTATGGGAGCTGCCTGGAGAAATATAAAAGACGGGCCTGAATTTGATCAAGTCCTAGAAATGGTTAGAGTCATCAACAAATTGGATATGGAAGTTTGCTGCACCTTAGGAATGCTTACTGAAAATCAAGCACAACGATTGGCAGAAGCTGGACTATACGCCTACAATCACAATTTAGATTCTTCAGAAGAATATTACAAGGAAGTAATTTCCACAAGAGGATATCAGGATAGGTTAGACACCATTGACAATGTAAGAAAAACCAATGTAACAGTTTGTTCTGGAGGGATCATTGGAATGGGAGAAAAGATTGAAGATAGAGCCGGAATGTTAGTCGCATTATCAACTCTTAACCCACAACCAGAATCTGTACCGATCAACGCATTAGTAGCAGTAGAAGGCACCCCAATGGAAGAGCAAAAACCTATAGAGATTTGGGATATGATTCGAATGGTTGCTACTACCCGTATTGTCATGCCAGAAACACAAGTCCGATTATCAGCTGGTCGAACAGAAATGAGTAGAGAAGGACAAGCGATGTGTTTCTTTGCTGGAGCCAACTCTATTTTTGCTGGAGATCGACTATTAACCACTCCCAACCCAGATGTTCACGAAGATATGAAGATGTTTGAGTTACTTGGATTGAATCCCCAAAAGCCATTTATCAAGAAAATGCAACCTCCAACTGTGGAAGCTAAAGACTCTCAATTTAAATCTTTGGGTGAAAAGCCAAAATGGTCTAGACCAGAACATAAAATTGATCGCAATGAAAAGGCCAGAGAAAAGGAACGCGAGAAAAGAAAGATCGAAAAAGTCATCCAAAGCACAGTTAATCAGTCAATACCAGAAAAAGAAATACAAGCAGCTGATAAATAACATACAGCGTTTCTTTACGACAACCAAAATAATGGAACCATCGTCATTACAGATAATGGTTCTTGGGTTTAAAATATCATTAAAAAACGATTGATTATTTTTACTAATAAATTCGTCAAGAATGGAGCTGAATCTTGTTGCAGTAGATAAAGTTGAAACAATTTCAAAAAAGGACTTCATCAACAATTACTTTAAACCTCAAAAACCAGTTGTTATCGAAAGGTTTATTGATGATTGGCCAGCATATACCAAATGGTCTTTGGAGTATATGAAAGAAGTTGCAGGAGATAAAACCGTGCCTCTCTACGATGACAGACCTGTAGATTATAAAGACGGTTTTAACCAGCCGCATGCTACTATGAAAATGAGTGAATATGTAGATTTACTCAAAAAGGAACCGACGAAGTTTCGAATATTTTTATGGAATATTCTAAAAGAAGTTCCCGTTCTTCAAAAAGACTTTAGCTTTCCAGACTTCGGACTGCGATTGATGAAGGGGCTTCCCATGTTGTTCTTTGGAGGGAAAGATTCCTATACATTTATGCATTACGATATAGATTTCGCCAATATTTTTCACTTTCATTTTGAGGGAAAAAAGCAATGCATCCTATTCGATCAGCAACAAAATAAATACTTGTATAAAATTCCTAATTCCTTAATCACAAGAGAAGACATTCATTTTTCCAATCCCGATATTAAAAAGTGGCCAGCACTTAAAAATGCCAAAGGATATATTACCCATTTAGAGCATGGAAATACACTCTATATGCCAGAGGGATACTGGCATTACATGCGTTACATCACTCCGGGGTTTTCTATGAGCCTACGTTCCATCCCCAGAAATCCAATTCACTTAGGGAAGGCAGTTTACAATATCGTTGTAATGCGCTCTTTAGACAATGTGATGAGACGATTATGGGGTCAGAAATGGATCGATTGGAAAAATGACTACGCTATTAAAAGGACACACCGCCTCAACAATATCTAAAGTTTATCGAGAGTGCTATCGCTACTGGAAAAGCCGTAAAACGTCATTTCCGTTAGCAAATAACAACAAGGCAATTAGCAAGATAAACCCAGTTATTTGAGCATATTCAAGAAACTTATCACTGGGCTTTCTTCCAGTAACCATTTCCCAAAGTGTAAACATCACATGCCCACCATCTAAAGCAGGGATAGGCAATAAATTCATAAAACCTAGTATGATAGAGAGTAGAGCGGTCATGTTCCAGAACAAATACCAATCCCATTCAGGTGGGAAAATATTTGCAATAGAGATAAAACCACCAACGCCCTTATAAGCTTCTGTTTCTGGCGTTAAGATGAGTTTCATTTGGTCAATATAACTAACTAACTTATCATATGAAGCATTAAAACCAGCAGGGATGGCTTCAGTGAAAGAGTAATTAATCTTTTCAAGATTATAATATCCCAATTTTTCCAAAGTATTTAACTCAAGATCTGTTGGATATATTCCAAATTTTCCATCCTCATTAACCATCAAACTATACTCTAAAAACTCTTTATCTCTTTTAACTTTTACAAGCACTACCTTATTTTTTCTGGCAGCTAGAATACTGGAAACCTCGTCAAAATACCTGATGGGAATAGAATCAATTTCTACAAGGATATCTTTAGTTAGAATCCCCGAACTCTTATTAACAGAATCATCTGAAAATCTACTTACCATAAATGGAACTCGATATTGAACAAGATTTCCCCTTCTCTTACTGTAATTGTCAACTAATTTTCCAATAAAGTTTACAGGTAACTGGTTTGTGATTTTTTCTCCATTTCTA
>JABSPP010000065.1 GCA_013214275.1 Flavobacteriaceae bacterium | reverse complement strand
AAACACATGAACCTCAACAGAGGTGACGATCTGATAAAAGTTCGATACTTCTAAACGTCAAGGAATTAAATATCTAAAAGCTAGTGTAAATTTAAACGTGTGAAAAAAATTGTTTCTATGATGCTTTTCCTTTGGGTGATTAGCATGAACTCTCAAGAAAAAATCCCATTTATCAATTCTGAAAAACTTTTTAACAGTGCTGAACAATTCGCAGGGAATGGCGACTTTAAAATGGCAATTACATATTTAGACTCGATTCATCCTAGCGACTCTATTTACTTAAATAGTATAAAAAACAAGTCGTACTACTTACTTCAGATGGATCAATATAAAGAGGTTATCAAAGTCTCTGATAGCGGTATTGCTTTTAAAACGATGCGTGAGTCTAAAGCGACATTTTATATCAATAAAGTTGTCGCATATCTCCAAATGAAAGAGTACGAAAAAGCTTTTAACCTTATAGAAGAAGCGCTAAAAAAATATCCTGTTGAACCACTGCTCTATTACAACAAAGGAGTTGCACTTGACAATCTAAAAAGACCTGAAGAAGCGGCTAAAGCACTATATCAATGTATCATTTACAGTCCATTTTTCCCTTCTGCTCACTTGTATTTAGGAAACTTAAGCTATCGCCAAGGAATGTTTGCACAGGCACTGATGAGTTTTAATTTCTATATTTTACTTGAAGACGATGAAGAAAGTTCTTTTCAAATTCTAAAGTCTTTGAACGCGAATGTTAAGACAAAGTATCCTGAAAAAAATCCTGAAGTTAGCTTGTCAAAAGATGATCATAACTTCAAAGGTATTGATCAAATTCTCAACAGTCACATTGCCTTGAATGATCGTTACAAAATAGAGAACGAAATTACGATTCCTTTGAACAAACAAAATCATGCATTTCTATCTCAAATTGCCTCTATCAAAAAGGCTGATGATTTCTGGGGTAACTACTACGTCCCACTGTATGAATGGATTAACCGAAACAATCTTTATCACAACTTTACTTACACTCTCTGCGCTTCAATTAAAAACCCACAATACAAAGAGATTATTCAAAAAAAGACAAAGGATATACAATCTTTTTTAACAGCATTTTACAGGGAATGGACCCGTTTGATAAGGCGTCAAAAAGTTGTGATTGATGGAAAAGAAACTGTACTCTATTCCAATTTTAACAACAATGATGAGGTGATCTCTCTTGGACCTTTCGATGGTGAAAAAGTACATGGAGAATGGCGATATTTCTATGATTCTGGAGAAATTAGTGCTGTTGGCTCTTATGATGACAATGAAGAGAGAGATGGGTTATGGTCTTGGTATCATATCAATGGGCAGCTAAAGGAATCCACTTTTTATGAACACGGGAAGATTCAAAAAAATAGCATTTCCTATTACAAAAATGGACAGTTGCAAAGTAAGGCTAAATTTAAAGACAATCAACTTAATGGGGAGTACATTCGCTACCACTTAGGAGGTGCATTGCAGCAAAAAAAATATTTTAAAAATGGGGTGTTAGAAGGACCTTACCGTTCTTATTTTTCTGTAGGTGAATCTATGGTAGAGTACAAGGCAGATTATGTTGATGATAAGATTGTTAAGAAACTTATCGAGTATTATAGCAATGGAAGTATTTTTAAAGAAAGCACCTATAGTGAAGGGAAACTCCAACAGGAAAAGCAGTACTATATAGACGGTTCTCTGTGGGAAGAAAAAAATTATATCAACGGAACCTTGGAAGGTCCATACAGGCGTTATCATAAAAACAAACAGCTTGCAGAAGAAAGTCAGTTGACGAATAACGAATGGGATGGTCAAGTAAAAACTTACCATACAAATGGACTTCTTGAACGACAATTTGAGTATGAAAAAGGAACCCTAAATGGTCAATATACAGCTTACGATTCTGATGGTAAAGTACATTATGAACACACTTTTCGCAAAGGTGAATTTATAGCTTATCGCTATTTTGACAAAGAGGGTATCGTCATTAAGGAAGGTAAAAAAAAGGACGGAGAATTTGAATTTGAGGGCTACAACCCAAACGGCAGTATCAAATCCAAAGGCACCTATGATAGTTCAGGTGGACGCAAAGGGCTTTGGAGTTTTTACTCGGAGTATGGAGTTTTGTCAGAACGTGGTAACTACACTGATGATGAACCCGATGGTAAGCAAACGGGATACTACCAAGATGGATCTGTGTACTATCAATCCGAGTACGTTAAAGGACAGTTGAATGGATTTTATGTAGAATATTATCCAAATGGAAAAATGAAAAGTCAAGGATATTACATGGATGGGGAAGCGCATGGTGAGTGGCGATATTACCGAAAAGATGGGAGTATTTCCTCTACCGCATACTTCCATAAAGGACAACAAAATGGCACTGCTGACTTCTTTAGTGTTGAAGGGAAATTAGTCGACAAAGTCTTTACTGATTTTGGTCAGATTACCAAAGAGATAGAATATGATACAAAAGGGCACTCGTCCGTTGTTTTTGACATCTATCATTTCGCTGGCACAGATGTTAAAGAGCTTATTACTTCCAGCTATGAAAATGGACAGACTTATAGTTTACTCACCTATGTAAATAAAATTAAGCATGGCCCTTATAAAAGTTTTTATTTTGATGGAAAACTACTCTCAGAGGGCAATTACACTAATAATCAGTTGGATGGGAAATACCATATTTATTTTGAAGATGGCACCACAAAATCTGAATACAATTATTTAAACGGGAATCTTCATGGCGAACAAATAATCTATCACGAAAACGGACAAATTGCTCAAAAGGATTTTTACGATTATGGTCAAACTCACGGACGCGATATCTCATACTACGACAATGGTGTGATGTCACATGATCGAACTTTTGTTTATGGAAAATTACATGGTCGTTATGCTTTCTATGACGAGTCTGGAGCACTGCAACTTATCCGGCATTACCATGACGATAAGCTAATAGGCTACAGCTATCACGACTCTAGTGGGAAAGAAATAGAGATGACTCCACTAAAACACGGAAGCGGAAAAGTTAAGGCATACTTTGACAATGGAAATGTTTCGAGAGAAATGGAATTTTTTAATGGAAAACTAGTAAATAATCACAAAGCTTATTATTACAACGGAACCTTAGAACAAGAGATGAAATTTGTAAATGGCTCTTATAATGGCAAGATTATTGAGTATCACTCCAATGGAAAAGTAAAAACAGAAAAAAATTATTTGTACGACGATTTGCATGGCATCAGCAAAACTTACTACAAGAACGGTCAGCTAAAAGATTCTCAAAATTATCTTTACGATGAAAAATCTGGCGAAGGTAAATTGTATTCTAAAGAGGGAACGCTCCTCAAAGAGGTCGTTTATTTCAACGGAGAGGTCATTTCCCAAAAAACGTATTAAACTATGAAACAAATCTTCTATTTGTGCTTCGCCTGTAGTGTTTTAGCACATGGACAAAAATCAGAAGAATACTACAGCTACAAGAAGAAATTTCCCAACGAAAGTCTCATACGTTTGCTAGAAGAAGTTACCTACCGAATTTCTTTGGAAAACGATCATATTAAAATCACGCAAAATATTAAAGAAGAAGATTTATATCTCGATCAGACCGCCTCGTTTAACTCCAAGCGATCACTTACCTATTCTAGTTTTTTTGATTTGCAATCCATTGAAGCTGCTTCACTAACCTACAACGGAAGTAAATACAAGGAAAATCTGGTTAAAGAATTCAACCAAAAAAATGATTTAGACGATAGCTTTTATGACGATACCAAAAAAGTAAGCTTTATCTATCCCAAGTTACAAGAAGGTGGTAAAACAACGATTTCTTATTCGTATAATATTAAAAACCCACGATTCCTCAATGCTTTCTACTTTGGTGACTACCATCCTATCATTCAAAATAAGGTTACTATTATTGCTGATAAACGTATTGAGCTTGACTTTAAGGAATTTCATACAGAAGGGAAAAATATCATATTTGAAAAAAAGAAAAAAGGGAAAAATATGATATATACTTGGATTAAGAACAACTCCGACAAGTACGAGATAGATCCCAATACTCCGAATGTAAGAACCTTCCTGCCTCATATTATTCCCATGATAAAATCCTATGAAGTAAAAAAGGAAAAAAAGATGGTACTGAATGGTATTTCCTCTCTGTATGATTGGTATTACTCTTTGGTAAAAGACATCAATACCCAAGAAAAAGACAAAGATTTAGAAGCCTTGGTTGCTTCCTTGACAGTCGGGAAAGACAACGATCTTGAAAAGGTAAAAGCCATTTATTACTGGACTCAGCAAAATATCAAATATATTGCATTTGAATATGCTCTGGGCGGCTTTATCCCAAGAGAGGCAAACGATGTTTTTAAAAAAAAATATGGCGATTGCAAAGACAATTCCAGTATCCTATCAGAAATGCTATCTATCGCTGGTCTAAAGGGCAGCCTCACTTGGATAGGAACACGCAGTATTCCCTACACCTATAAAGAGGTTCCAACACCAGCTGTTGACAATCACATGATCCTATCTTATGAAAACAAAGGAAAAACCTATTACCTAGATGCCACAGGCCGTTATATTCCCATTGAATACCCATCATCTTTTATCCAAGGAAAAGAAGCGCTAGTCTCTTATGGTAAAGACAGTTTTAAGGTTAAAAAAGTTCCTGTGATGCCCTCAGAAAAAAATTGGCTTATCGATAGCACTTACGTCAAAATTTTAGATCAAAAGGTCGTAGGCTCCTCTTCCACTTACATGAATGGCTATTTAAAAGGTAACTTTTTCTATCGGTTAGAGGACCTAAAAAAAGAAAAGGATGTCTTAAACTTTTATAATCGACGTTTTTCTAAGGGAAGTAATAAATTCTTGATAGATTCCTTCAAGGAAGTCAATAAATATGATTACGATAAAGATTTTATCGTTCACTACAATTTTAGCATCCAAAATTATATCCAGCGTGTGGGCGATGAGATTTTCATCAATCCTCATTTTAATAAGGTCGCCTCACTTTTTAAAATTAAGAAAGACCGCAAAACACCTATAGAGTACGAGTACAAAAAACAATACACCTACACCAATACCATTGAAATCCCAGAAGGATTTACCTTAGATTATCTCCCTACAGATATCCGTCTGAATAATGATTTAATTTCCGTAAGTTTGAGCTATCAGCATCAAGGAAACAAAATTATTTGCAATTCCAAAACTGTATTAAACTTTATTGAGTTGAGCTTAGAAGAACAAAAAGAGGTAAACAAGATCATTAAAAAAGCCTCGAAAGCCTATAAAGAAATCATCATCTTAAAAAAACAATAACTATGTTAAAGAAATTCCTTTTCATGATCACAATTTTTAGTGTTGCTATCATCACAGCTCAAGAACCTTTCTACAAAAATTATGATTGGGATAGCAATCCTAGCTATTCTGTAAAAAATAATTCCAAAGATTTGGTAGCATTTAAAGAGAAAATCGTCACTGAATTTCTTTTTGAAGGTGAGCTTTTCCTTGAATACTTTCTAGAGCATCGAGTGCTATGGCTAAATTCCGATGATGCCATTGAGCGTTACAATCGTGTGTACCTACCTTATACTGGCGATACTGATCTACTGATTAACAAAGCACGTGTCATCCAAAAAGATGGAGAAATTATAACATTAGATGCCTCTAAAATTCTAACTGCTGAAGATGAGGAAACAGGTAGAAAATACAAGTATTTTGCCTTTGAAGGAGTAGAAAAAGGAAGCTATATCGAATACTTTTACATTCAGAAAAAATCACCCTCTTATACGGGAAAACGGTTGAGTTTTCAGGACGAATTTGACAAAGAACAAATTGAATTCGATTTATTCACACCTAAAAATTTAGATTTTACTTTTAAAAGTTACAACGGACTGCCCGAAGTAGTAAGAGATACCTCAACAACTGACAAGGTGCACTGGACCGTGCGTGCTGAAAATATAAAACCTTTAGACAAGGAATCACAATCACCGTACAAGGCGTCTCGTGGAGCGATTGTTTACAAACTGTACAAGAATAACTATAATAATAAAATTATCACCTCGTATGATAATGTAGCGCAAAACCTATATTCCTACTACTACCCAAAGTATGACAAAGGAGTACAAAAGAAAATTGATAAACTAAGTGATAAAATTCCAATAACCAATGATATGGATGAGTCAGCGAAAGCGAGAACTATCGACTCCTATGTCAAGCAAAATATCTATTATTCTGAAGCCAACAACAAATCACTAGAAGATCTCAATAGTGTTCTAACCAATGAAACTGCGAACGATAGAGGGATGACAAAACTCTATGTTGCACTCTTCAAAAAATTTGGTATTCAAAACGAAATGGTACTAACATGTAGTAGGATGGATATGAAATTTGATCCCAAGTTTGAATCCAACAATTTCCTACAAGAATTCCTTTTTTATCTTCCAGAAAGTAAAAAATATGTATCCCCTACAAATTTTTCTACCCGATTTGGCTTTCCACCTCCATTATTAACCGACAATTATGGCCTTTTTATTAGCGAAGTTACAGTAGGAAGTTTTGTGTCTGCCCTTGCTGAAATCAAGTACATTGATCCTGTCATTGCAGAAGACTCCAGAGATGTAATGAAAATTGATGTTTCTTTTGATCCTGAAGACCTAGCCGTGACCAAAATAAAACTAGAAAGGAGCATGTCTGGATATAACGCTATGTATATTCAGCCATTCTTAAATTTTATCGATGAAGACAAAAAAGATGACTTTATTGATGAAATGGGTAAATTTATTGACGATAATGCAGACGTGCTCGAGCGTGTCATAGTAGATGAGAATCCAGAATCTTTTGGTATCAAACCATTTGAATTGAAGTTTGATATCATTTCAGAATCTTTTGTCAATAAAGCTGGAAACAAATACCTGTTCAAACTGGGGAATTTGATTGGTCCACAAATAGAAATGTATCAGGAGAAAAAACGTGTATTACCCCTAGAAAGTTCATATCAGAGAAGCTATTATCGCACAATCAAAGTAACCATTCCTGAGGGATATCAAATGACTAATTTAGATGCAATTAATATACAGAACACCTATTCTGAGGAAGGCAAAGATGTATTCACCTTTCACTCTTTCTTCACCCTAGAAGATGCTGTTTTAACAGTAACTGTCAATGAGCATTATCACAGGAACATCATAACTCCAGAAGTTTATGAAGAATACCGAACGGTGATCAACTCCGCAGCAGATTTTAATAAAATTACGCTTGTGTTAGAACCTAAGTAACAAGTTAATATCAGAATCAACTTCCACAAAACAAGCCCAAAAGGTTCAAAAAGGAGTCTATTTCTATACTTTTAAAGAGAGTAGTATTTCAGGATAACACACCCTACAGAGACGCTGCATATTCCACTAGATCAATAATCTTTGTTGAATATCCCATCTCGTTATCATACCAAGAAACCACTTTAACAAAATGATCATTTAATGAAATTCCTGCTTTAGCATCAAAGATAGATGTTCTTGTATCTCCTACAAAATCTTGAGAGACCACTTCATCTTCGGTATATCCCAAGATACCTTTCATCGCACTGCTTTCTGAAGCCTCTTTCATAGCCGCACAGATGGCTTCATAAGAAGCAGCTTTTTCTAATTTTACTGTTAAGTCAACTACAGAGACATCCATAGTAGGAACACGAAATGCCATTCCTGTTAGCTTTCCATTCAATGCTGGAATAACCTTTCCCACTGCTTTGGCAGCTCCTGTAGAGGCAGGGATGATATTGTGTAAGGATGCTCTACCACTTCTCCAGTTTTTAGGAGAAGGTCCATCAACAGTATTTTGAGTAGCTGTAGTTGCATGCACTGTGGTCATCAATCCTTCTACAATTCCAAATTCGTCATTTAATACCTTAGAAATGGGTGCCAAACAATTGGTTGTACATGAGGCGTTGGAAAATATTTTTTGATCTGCTTTAAGCTCGGTATGATTCACACCCATCACAAACATCGGAGTGTGATCTTTAGAAGGTGCCGACAAAACAACTTTTTTAGCACCCGCCTGCAAGTGCTTTCCTGCAGTTTCCTCCGTTAAGAAAAAGCCCGTAGATTCAATAACATAGGTTGCACCAACTTCATC
>JABSPP010000064.1 GCA_013214275.1 Flavobacteriaceae bacterium | reverse complement strand
AGTTGAATTCCCCTAGGCTAGCCTCGAAATGATTAAAATAGTTTCCTTTGAATACTTCGTGGGCTTGTCCCGAGGTAGTTGATTTCCCAATAACTTCACAGAAAATCAGGATATTAACTTTAATAGTTGGAATTTAGATTTCAATTATTTTTGGCAATTTACTCCAGAAAGTCAGTTAATCGCCTTCAACAGAAACAGTATTTTTAGTTTGAATAATCAAACAGGACAGGACTTCTTTACCAATATAGACAGGCTCTTCGAAGAACCCAATCAGCACACGTTCTCATTGCGTCTCGTCTATTTTATCGACTACAACACTGCAAAAAACATGTTCTAAAAGCCCATTTGTATGAGCACTTTTTAATACATTCGTACGTCAAAATACCTTATATGGTTACTGCAAAAAATATTCACAAGTGTTACGGAGAAGTGCATGTATTAAAAGGCGTTGACCTTAAAATACAAAGAGGGGAAGTTGTGGCTATTGTAGGACCCTCAGGAGCTGGAAAGACAACACTCCTTCAAATTCTGGGCACCTTAGACAAGCCTGATGGAGACACGGATTTTAAGTTGGAAATCAATGGAATTTCACTAAACAATCTAAAAGATCAGCAGATCGCTACATTCAGAAATGAACACATCGGCTATATTTTCCAGTTTCACCAGCTACTGCCTGAGTTTACAGCAATCGAAAATGTTTGTATCCCCGCTTTTGTAGGACGAAAAGATAAGGCTACAACTATACAAAAAGCTCGTGATTTGTTAACACTCCTAGGGCTTCAAAGTCGTATACATCACAAACCTAGCGAACTCTCTGGCGGTGAACAACAACGAGTTGCAGTTGCAAGAGCATTAATCAATGATCCAGCAATTATTTTAGCAGATGAGCCTAGCGGGAATTTAGATTCGGCTGCTGCCGAAAGCCTCCACAAGCTATTTTTTGAACTCAGAGATCGGCTCAACCAAACTTTAATTATAGTGACTCATAATGAAAAATTGGCAAAAATGGCAGATAGAACACTCACCATGAAAGATGGTAAAATTGTATGAATACACTAAGTGAACTCTTAGAGTTTCTCAAAAATCCAAGATTAGAAAGAGATTGCGATTCAACTTTTTACACTAGAGCTGTAAAATGTGTACAACTACTCTTAACCTGCTTTGCTATTTCGTTTTTGATCTCCTTTGCGATCGGAGCCCTATATCAAACAAAACTGATTGAAAATCAATACCATGCTTTTGATACGATCAAAGATCTTCCGAGTAGCACCATTCTGGTATTGGTAGCAATCATTGCCCCCATAGTTGAAGAAACCGTTTTTAGAGCTCCGCTAGTTCTTTTTAAAAAGCCTTATTTTTTTAAAATTGCTTTTTACAGTTTAGCACTGATTTTTGGTTATGTACACCTTTTTAATTATGACATTAACCATCAAATTCTTTTATTCTCACCCATCCTAGTGGCTCCACAAATACTACTAGGGTTGATTTTTGGCTTTGTCAGAGTGCGATTTGGTCTACTGTGGGCTATGGCAATGCATGCCGCATACAACGGCCTATTAGTTTCTCTTTTTTTATTTGCCAGTAATGCAATTCAGTAGAAAAGAATTACGAGAATTTCTCGATGAAAAGACTGAACAATACAATAATAAGTCATTTATAGCATCTGACCCTATTCAAATACATCATTTATTTACTAAAAAAGAAGATATTGAGATCGCTGGTTTTCTCACAGCTACCATTGCTTGGGGAAACAGAACCATGATCATCAATAACGCTCTAAGAATGATGGAATTAATGGATCATGCGCCGTATGAATTTATCAAAAACCATCAAGAATCTGATTTAAAATCGCTCCAAGGGTTTGTTCACCGAACATTCAACAGCAGAGATTTGCAATATTTTATCACCTCTTTAAAGCATCTTTATAACCATCATCAAGGTTTAGAATCTATCCTACTGCCTAATGTCAAACAAGAGGACTATCAGGAAGCAATTGGCAATTTCAAACACCTTTTTTTTGAATTACCACACCTTCCCCGAACACGTAAACATGTATCTAACCCATTAAAAAATTCAGCTGCCAAGAGAATCAACATGTATTTACGGTGGATGGTCAGGAACTCCAATACAGGAGTCGATTTTGGTATTTGGAAGAGTCATTCACCTGCGAAACTGTCATGCCCACTCGATGTTCATACAGGAAATATCGCACGAAAGCTATCCATTCTTTCGAGGAAGCAAAACGACTGGAAAGCAGTCAAAGAATTAGATCTGACCCTCCGAGAATTTGACCCTAAAGACCCAGTAAAGTATGATTTCGCACTCTTTGGGCTGGGGGTTTTCGAGAAATTTTAGATCAAATTTTTACTGAGTGTTACGAACTGCTATATCATCAAAAGTCATTTTTTTCTGTTAATTTAGCCAAGCTTAAATGGTTTCTTATGAAAAAAATTCTTTACATCTTTTTAATACTAAGTAGCTCCTTTGCAAATGCTCAAGATCGGCGAATTCCTTTAGATACTTCAGTAGTCACTATTAATGAATCCATAATTAACGGTCAAAAGGTAAGTTACAAGGCAACCACTGGTATGCAGCCCGTCTGGGATGCTCACGGCGAGATCATCGCCTCATTGTATTATACTTATTATCAGAGAACAGATGTCAAAAATTATCAAGAGCGCCCCATCATCATGTCGTTTAATGGCGGCCCAGGGTCTGCCTCTGTTTGGATGCACATTGCCTACACGGGTCCAAAAGTGTTAAATATCGATGATGAAGGATATCCAGTACAACCTTACGGAGTGAAAGACAATCCAAATTCGATTTTAGATATTGCAGATATTGTCTACATCAACCCCGTTAATACCGGTTATTCAAGGCCTGTGGTAAAAGAAGGAGAAAAAGTTGATCGCTCTAAATTCTTTGGAGTGAACGCCGATGTAAACTACTTGGCAAGTTGGTTAAATACGTTTATAACGCGATACAACCGGTGGCAATCTCCAAAATATATCATTGGAGAAAGCTACGGTGGGACTCGTGTAATGGGGCTAGCTGCAGAATTACAAAACAGGCAATGGATGTATCTGAACGGAGTCATCATGGTTTCTCCTGCAGATTATCAGGTTTTGAGAACTGGTAGTGCTTTAGAGTCGGCCATCAATCTACCTTATTTCACAGCAGCAGCATGGTATCACAAAAGACTATCCGAAGAGTTACAAAGTAAAGATCTACTGGACATTCTTCCTTTATCCGAGGAGTATGCAATCAATCATTTAATTCCAGCAATGGCCAAGGGAGGATTTATTTCTGATACTGAGCGAAATGCTGTTGCTGAAAAAATAGCTTATTTCTCGGGGATTAAAAAAGAGGTCATTCTTCAGCATAATTTAGACCTGCCCAAAAGTTACTTTTGGAAAGAACTCCTGAGAGATACAGATGGTTTCACCGTGGGAAGGCTGGATTCTCGATATCGAGGTTTAGACAAGAGGGTTGCTGGTGAAAAACCCGATTATAACTCAGAATTAACTTCATGGTTGCACTCATTTACACCAGCAATCAACTATTACATTAGAGAGCACTTAAATTTTAAGACAGATGTAAAATATCATGTGTTTGGCCCTGTAAGTCCTTGGGATCAAAGGAATAATAATGTCCGAGAAGGTTTAAGAAAGGCAATGGCACAAAATCCATACCTCAAAGTATTGATTCAATCTGGTTATTACGATGGCGCTACAACATATTTCAATGCAAAATACACCATGTGGCAAGTTGACCCGAGTGGACGCATGAAAGATCGCTTTGAATTTAAGGGATACCGAAGCGGACATATGATGTACTTGAGAAGTGAGGATCTAAAAAAAGCAAATGATGACTTACGAACATTCATACGAAACAGTTCCACGAATGGAAAATCAGCAAAATATTGATTTGAAAAAGAACGATGCAATTTAAAAATCCAGAGGTATTTTACTTTTTGGTATTTGCATTGATACCAATGATCATCCACTTATTTCAGCTTCAAAAATTTAGAAAAGTAGCATTTACCAATGTGGCCTTTTTAAAGAAGATCAGCCGAGAAACTCGGAAGAGCTCAACCTTAAAAAAGTGGCTAATCTTAGGAATCAGAACACTAGGACTTATAGCGTTACTTTTTGTTTTTTCCCAACCTTATTTCAGCAAAAAAAAATCAGGTAAACAACACCATAATTTTATCTACTTAGATAACTCGTTAAGTTTAAACACCAACGGAAATAAGGGTAATGAACTTCAAATGGTAGCTCAGGAAATCGTAAATCATGCGAGTGAATTTGATTCTTATACTTTGATGACAAATGATCAAATTTTTAAAAATATTTCTAAAAGTGAATTAGACACCCAATTAAAGCAGCTAGATTTTACTTCAAAACCTCAGAATTTTAAGCGTGTTTTGCTGGAAATTCAAAAAAAATCAAAAGATGAAACAAAAGATCTAAATAAAAACATATTAATATCTGATTTTCAAATAAATGATAAAAAAGTATTTACAAATGTAAACAGTGATTTTACGGGAGTTCAGCTCTCAAAAACAGCACAAGATAATCTTTCTATTGATACGTTATTCGTTAAAGCAGTTGGCACAAATGAAATCTCTATTTCTGTGCAAATCAAAAATCAAGGAGATCGAAAAGAAAAGATTCCTATCGCGTTGTACAATGACGATCAACTAATTAGTAAGCGCTCCTTCTCTATCGAAAAAGATAGTGACAAAAATATAGTGTTTTCTATCCCTAAAACTACCAATTTCAAGGGATTTGTTAAAGTAACTTTTAACGATATTTTCTTGTTTGATAATCAACTGTATTTCCATCTTGACTTACAAACAAAAACTCGTATTTTAAATGTAGGGAAATCATCCAAAACCTTTTCAAAAATATTTGATGAGGATGTTTTTTTATTGAACCATACTCCATTAGAACGTGTTAATTATAGTACGATCGCAGAGTATCAGTTAATCATCCTCAACGAATTGGAACGTTTTCCTAGCGTTTTCCAATCTGCTATTACAAAATACGTGACCAACGGTGGACATTTAATGATCGTTCCTTCACCGATATCTGAAGTCGCTTCTTACAATAATTTTCTAAAAAAATTGACAAATGGGCAAATTAAGGGTATCCGAGCAGATTCCTTGAAGATCACGGATATCAATTTTGATCATCCACTATACACTGATGTGTTTTTAAGAACCGTAAAAAACTTTCAGTATCCATCTGTATCAAAAAGCTACGAGCATACTTTAACAGGCGATGCCATTATCCAATTTGAAAACAAAACTCCTTTTCTGCTGGAGTTGAAAAATCCTTATGCGAACGTCTACTGGTTTTCGTCTCCTTTAAATTCTAAGACAACGAACTTTGCGAACTCTCCCCTTGTGGTTCCAACCATTTATAATATTGGACGACAAAGCTTGAAAGTTTCTAAACCTTATTACAGACTGCAAAAATCAAATGACATTGAAATTGTTGCAGCTATTGGTAAGGATGCAATTTTAAGTATTTCTAATCAAAACGAATCTTTCATTCCATTGCAACGATCGTACAGTAAAAAGGTACAACTCAATACTGAAGAGCAGCCTAGTTCAGCAGGATTTTATCATATTTTATTATCGCAAGATACTTTGAGCACGCTAGCTTATAACATTCAAAGAGAAGAAAGCATCCTTCAATTCCATGATTTGTCTACACTAAAAGAAAAGAATTCCTATATTCAAATGTATGATTCTACAAAAAGACTTTTTAACGATATCAACAAAAAAAATGAAGTCCATTGGCTTTGGAAGTTGTTTTTGGCGATTGCTATTGTATCTTTGCTATTGGAAATTTTAATTTTAAAATTCTTCAAACCATGACCACGCTCTTAAAATCGGCTACGATTATAGACGCTTCAAGCCCATACCACATGCAAACAAAAGACATTTTAATTGTACACGGAATCATTTCTAAAATAGCTGACGCCATTGAGTCTGAAGAAGGTTACCAAGTTGTTCAGCTTGACAACCTGCACGTATCTTCAGGTTGGTTCGATACGAGTGTTTCTTTTGGTGAACCTGGCTATGAGGAGAGAGAAACCATCACAAAAGGTTTAGAAGTGGCGTCTAAGAGTGGATTTACTGCAATTGCATTAAATCCCAATACCTATCCTGTGATAGATGCTAAGTCAGATATCAAGTATGTCATTCACAGATCAGATGATTGTGCCACTCAATTGTATCCCATTGGAGCCCTGACACAGGGACGTAAAGGACAGGAACTTGCAGAACTTTATGACATGCAGCAATCTGGAGCCATTGCTTTTGGAGACTACAATAAGCCTATTGAAAATGATAATTTAATGAAAATTGCACTGCTATATGCACAGAATTTTGATGCTCTTATCATGAGTTTTCCCATCAATAAAACCATAGCAGGTGAAGGCATTGCTAATGAAGGGATCAACAGCACTCGCTTAGGTTTAAAAGGAATTCCAGTGCTTGCAGAAACCATTCAAATTGCTAGAGACTTGTTTATTCTGGAATATACAGGAGGGAAATTACATATTCCGACAATATCTACAGCTGCATCTGTTCAGCTTATTAAAGATGCTAAAAAAAGAGGACTCCATGTTTCTTGTAGTGTGGCAGCGCATCATTTATTTTTAACCGACGACGAGCTAGAAAGTTTTGACAGTCGCGCAAAAGTTACTCCTCCACTGCGGACAGAGAGTGACAGAAAAGCCCTTATAAAAGGGTTAGAGGATGGTACCATAGATATGATCACCTCAGACCATCACCCGATTGATATCGAAAATAAAAAGTTGGAATTTAGCTTAGCAGAAAATGGTACTATTGGCCTTGAGAGTTTTTTTGGCGCAGTAAATTCAGTTGTTGATCTAGAAACACTTATCAATGCGATCACAGTCAATCCAAAGGCTATCTTTGGCATCAAAGGTACTTCGATCTGTGAAAATCAAGACGCCAACTTAACACTTTTTGATCCCAAAACATCATATAGTTTTTCTGAACGTTCTATTTTATCCACTTCAAAAAATTCAGCTTTCTTGGATAAAACTTTAAAAGGAAAAGTTTATGGGATTATCGTAAATAAAAAGTCAGTGCTGAATCATGGCTGAATCTTTATTCTACGTAGAACGCAAACCCAAAAATAACCAAGAGCACGCTCCTTTATTGGTTCTCCTTCACGGCTACGGAAGCCATGAGCAAGATTTGTTTTCTTTTGCCGAGGAACTCCCGCATCAATTGAGAATTATCAGTGTAAGAGCTCCTCAAAGTATGGGATTTGGTGCTTACTGTTGGTATGAAATCAATTTTGATGCCAACGAAAATAAATTTTCTGATATCGGTCAGGCTAAAGAATCATTACAGAAGATTGATGGCTTAATAGATGATTTACAAGCTAAATACCATCCAAAAAAAACTTTTCTATTGGGATTTAGCCAAGGAGCAATTTTAAGCTATGCTTATTCTTTTAATTATGTCAATAAGGTGAATCATGTATTGGCGTTGAGTGGCTTTTTAGTTGATGATTTGCTGCCCGATCATATGTCTTCAGGTATGACTACTGATTATTATGCGTCTCATGGATCTGCCGATCAAGTAATCCCCGTTGAATGGGCACGAAAATGTCAACCTTTTTTAAAATCTCTGGGGTTGGATTGTGATTATTCCGAATATCCTGTCGGTCATGGTGTGGCGCCACAAAACTTCTATAGCTTTCGCGATTGGATGGATAAGAGATTATAATTGAAGAATTCTAGTACTTTCATCATCAACTTGATCGCAAGACGCTGTATGCTGCTAGTCCTCAATCTGCAAACCATCGTAGCTTAAAAAGATGTTCTCAGGCAGCTCTTTCTCTACCAAGGCGTGAAATCCCAATTTATGACTTATATGTGTAAAGTAAGCTTTGTTGGGCTTGATTTCTGACACAAAGTCGATTGCTTCCTTGAGATTGAGATGTGTAGGATGTTCATCTATTCTCAGTGCATTGATAATCAGAATACGCAGGTTTTTTAATTTCTCCTTCTCTTTGTCTGTGATCGTTTTAAGATCCGTAATGTAGGCAACATCACCAAATCGATATCCTGTAATTGGAAGATTTCCGTGCATTACTTCAATAGG
>JABSPP010000063.1 GCA_013214275.1 Flavobacteriaceae bacterium | reverse complement strand
AACACCTTGTATCATATTGGTCTAAAGTTTTAGGAGTATGTAGCAGGAATTGAGAAAATCCTTAGCCATCAGTTTTTGATTTCAATATAAAAGAGTTTTTATCAAAATTCAAACCCATAGCTTTCAAATAATCGCAATACGTTCGACTTTGATAAATCATATTCCCTAGCTTAAATAAAAAGATTATCGTCACTAAATATTGAATTGATTTAGTTGATCGAAACAAAGGTCTTTGAAGACATCAAAAAATATTATCAACATTTCACTTATGATTCACAATACTTTAAGTTTCCTCGCAGAACAAGTAAATCAGTATCTAGATAGAGATTTAAGTAGCGCTAGCGATATCGTTGAAATAGGTTCTCTGAAGCAAAGTGATGAAAGTCCTTCCTTTGACAAATTGGGAATGACCCTAGTAGCTATTGATCGAGAAACAACAATTCCTACTGGTTACGATCTGAAGGAGGTGAACGCAAATCAGGTGATTAAGCAAAAAAGACCGTTGTGTTTGAATCTTAAAGTACTGGTGTCCTCTAACTTTGAGAGCAGTTATGAAGATGCATTAAAATACCTCAGTGAGGTGATTACTTTTTTCCATACGAATAATGTATTTACACATGAAAATTCACCCACTTTAGACAAAAACATCCAAAAGCTTATTATAGAAATTAATCCTAACGATACAGATGATATGTATCACTTTTGGAGTATGGCTGGGATTAGCTACTTACCCTCCATTATTTACCGCGTGAGAATGGTTGCTTTTGAAAGCCTAGCATTAGAAGCGCTACCAGCAATGAAAGGAATGCAATCTGTGTAATAAATATATTCACCTCTCCTATTTAATCATTTAGTAAAAGATCTTAGAAGAAAGGATTACAAAAAAATAATACACTTGGTAATTTACACAAAAAATTAGTTTTAGTTCAGTCATGGCAAATCAATCAATTCCCTTTACAAAAATGTCTCCCACAAAGAACAGACCGTTGTTTGTGGGAAATATATTACAAAAAATAGTAGTACAACATTGGTATTACAGGGATAACAAATGTACTGATATTGAACTTATCCCAACGGATCACACACAAAAGGTATTCAAAAAATATGGGTTGAAAATAAAATCTTTTAGAAATGAATATCAGATTATTTCTTTAAAAGAGTTGGATAGTGCAGATATCGTCAGTCAAATGTCACAAGAGACGTTGGAATTTTACATGAAGTTAAAAAATCCATATTTCACCAACTTTACAGCTTTGTTAAAGAAACAACATCCCAGATCTTATTATTTTTTTAAACAGGAGTCTCAAGGTGTAGTACAGGAAGAGGTAGTCATGGTGAGTACTATTTTTGAATGGATTTTCGACACGATCGAATCCATAAACGAATTAAAGCTTTATGATGCTGATGGTAATGAATTAAAAACCATTGACTTGGTAAACGACAAAGGTTCTTGTCATGTATCCATTGATATGCATCCTTACAGAACAGGAATGTATGTTCTTTCAAGCCAAGATCAGACGATCAATGTATTTCTTATGAAGATATCTAACATTCCTGCAATACCATCTCTTTTTGGACTGTTAGAATTCAATTTGAATAGTGATGTAGCAAATTTAAAAACAGAAGAATTAAAGTTTTATCCCAGAAAAATCCGTTGGCAGTATAATCTTTACAAGAGCGATCCATATTCAGGTTATGAGGACACATTAGATGATACGAGTATAGATGCTTCTGATAACTCAATTACCTGGGATGATTCTCAAAATATCATACCTGAAGTTTCTCAAAAAAACATAAGAAGTACTTCGGATGGCAATTGGGGGGACAGCGGTGCTTATGCCTCTGAAAGCATCACTACAGGGGAAGATGCCTTTATCAGTGGTACAATAGACTCCAATGAAAAAGTACAAGCTATAGGTCTCTCTACAAAAGTCACTCCCACATATCATTATAACGAAATGCAGGTTGGACTCTTATTTAGAGCTGATGGAACTCTTGCAATTATTGAAAATGGACATGATACAGCTACTAATACGACCTATGAACAAGGAGACACTTTTTGCATTATAAAAGTAGGCCCTTGGGCTTATTATGAGAAAAATGGGCAGGTTCTTGGGAGATTTGGCAACGCTATTAACCAAAATTTAAGCCTTTTAGTTGCCATTAAAAGTGGAAATGCTGGTTTTTCAGATGTCTATCTCCACAACTTCTCCTCAGAATTGCCCGAGATACAGTTTACCAAAACCAATACCTCTGAAAAAACAGCATATCAAAGTGAGCGCTGGCTTCCATACAAACAGCGTCCTGGGAGAGTGATAACGCTAACACTTACAAAAACTTCAAGTAGTGAAAACCTCACTTTTCCATTGCGTAATCCTTCAGCCATGGAGCTAAAAAATCAGATTGACATCAATATATAACATGTCATTTCTTTTTCTTTAATCAATTGGTAAGACTAGAAAGGAGTCTTTTCAAATAGCAACATATTTTAAAACGTATGTGCAGAGCAGTTATCTGAAACTATTGAGTAAAAAGAATACTGCAATTATTTATTGTAACCTATTAATTAATTTAAATATTGTATTTATGAGCAATTATCAAACACCTGGGGTGTATGTAGAGGAAATCTCCACATTAGCTCCTTCCGTAGCGGCAGTATCTACTGCCATTCCAGCCTTTATTGGATTGACCGAAAAGGCTGAAAAAGAAACCGCAGACGATCTTGAGCTAGTTCCTACCAAAGTCAATAGCATCAACGATTATGTAAAGTACTTTGGAAAAGGAAAAAATGAGACTTTTACCATAAAGGTAGATGATACCAAGGACGGCAGTGGCGGTGGGGATCTGCAAAGCAGAAATATATCGGTAACTCTACCAAGTTCTTCTAAAAATTTTATGTATGCAAGTATGCAACTGTACTTCGCAAATGGTGGAGGGCCCTGCTATATAATTTCAATAGGAGACTACACTGTTAGTAGCTCTGATCTTTATACTAAATTAAAAGGAGGATTGGATACATTAGCGGCAGAGGATGAGCCCACATTAATTGTATTTCCAGATGCTTATGAGCTATCAGACCTAACGATCTACAATGATGCTTTGGAACAGTGTAACAAACTGCAAGATCGATTTACCATTATGGATGTTAAAACAAATATTGGTAATTCAAGCAGTGATGCATCTACATTTCGCAGAGAAGTAGCTCAATATTTACAGTATGGAGCTGCCTATTATCCAGATGTAAAGACAAATCTAGTATACTCATATGATGAAGCTTCTCAAACAATTGCACATGATGTTGATGGTACTACAACGAATCCTACTCTCAGCAGTTTAAAAACTTCAGATAAATTGCTTTATAATGCGATTGTTGAAAAAATCGCTACGCTTAAGATGACTGTACCTTCAAGTGGTGCTGTTGCAGGAGTATATGCCCAAACAGACAGAGATCGTGGTGTTTGGAAAGCGCCCGCCAATATCCCCCTAAACAACGTGGTAGCCCCAGCAGTCAAAATTACCGATGCGACTCAAGCAAGTCTTAATATTGACACTGATGCAGGAAAATCCATCAATGCTATCCGATCGTTTACAGGGAAGGGCACCTTGGTATGGGGTGCGCGTACACTGGACGGCAATAGCAATGAGTGGCGTTATATACAAGTAAGAAGGCTTTTTAATTATATAGAGGAATCCATTAAGAAAAGTACCTCTTGGGCAGTATTTGAAGCCAATGATGCCAATACCCATATTCGTGTAAAAGCACAGATAGAAAGTTTCTTAACAGGCATTTGGAAAGCTGGAGGATTGGTAGGAGCCAGTGCAGCCCAAGCATTCTTTGTAAACGTAGGTCTAGGAAGTACCGTAACCCCACAAGATGTTTTGGAAGGTAAGATGAATGTAGAAATTGGATTGGCGGCCTCTAGACCTGCAGAATTCATTATCCTTAAATTTTCTCATTTTATACAACAGTCTTAAAAATTTTTAGTAATCATAAAAAATAAATAATTATGTCAACTTTAACAAATACAGCAGCTCCAGAAAATGGAGCATCAGTCACCGATACCACATTTTACCCAGTTCCTGTTTTTCACTTCAAAGTCACCATTGGAGACCACGAAGGAGTGTTTACTGAGGTAAGCGGATTAAACGCTAGCGTCGATGTTATTGAATACCGTCACGGAATGAGCAAAGGACAGGTTTACAAAATGCCGGGAATCACAAATCTTGAAGATGTTACTCTAAAAAAAGGAGTATTTAAGACAGACTTACATCTTTACGAATGGTTTGCAACTTCCAATATGCAAACTGCCGAACGAAGAGATATCACCGTTTCGCTGTTAGATGAAGCTAGTGAGCCCGTGATGACATGGCAGATAACCAACTGCTTTGTCAAAGGTTTTACAGCACCCGATCTAAATGCAAGTTCCAATGAAATGGCTGTAGAGTCTGTGGAACTGGCTCATGAAGGAATTACAATTGTAAGTTAACCCCGAGAACAGTAGCCTTTAACTCGTAGTATGTCATGGAAAAATCTTATGCATACTACGGGTTTTTATCAGGAGTTCCTTAAAAAACGATCTTTAAAATACTACTGTAAAGTGAATTTCGATAATTTTATTTTAATCTTTTGGAATACAAAAATTTAAATTTTATAGTTGGATTGCAAGACAGACGGATCTTACTGGTCGTCAAACTTAAGAAAATACTTTTAGGGGAAATCCTATCACAGGGTGTTTAGGAGTTCTATTTGATTTTAAAAACAGCCAAGAGCTGTTGAGAAAGATTACCTAAAGTCTATATAAACCCTTATTTAATTTTATACTATGTTTGAAGAGTTTAATGAATTTTTAGATACTACAGGAGATGTTTTAAATCATGTGTGCAATCACCCGCCATCAGGATTTCATTTTTCTGTAATTTTTACAGACTATCCTTCTCCAATGGATATGATGTTTCAAGAGGTAAGCGGTCTTAGTTGCAGTACTTCAGATACAATGCCCCTTGAAGAAGGAGGTGCAGCCTATGTACATGAACGTCCAAGTCTCAAATACAAATACGATGATTTGAAATTAAAACGAGGACTCACTGCTCTTAGTCCTGTAAGTAATTTATGGATTAGAGATGCTGTTAGTGGCTCTCCAATACAATCTACTGATATTATTATTTCACTGCTTAACGAATATCGCGTACCTATATACTCTTGGTATGTTGTAGGTGCTTATCCCATTGCGTGGAACTTTTCTCCTCTTGATGCTACAGAGGGGAAAGTAATGATTGAAACCATCACATTGAAATATCAATATTTTAGTGTCTATGATACTATTATTGCAGATACAGCTTCTGATGCTGCTTTTGGATCAATATAAATTAAAATCATGGCAGGACTTACTATACGAGAATTTACCATTAGCACTAAGGTGACCAATTCTAGGGATTCTAGCGTTCCTAATCAACAGAAAACATCCAATAAAGACACAGATCAGGACACCTCAAAAAGAACTTACAATCAGACAGCTGCAAAACATATAAGCAGCTACGAGCATGAAAAGCTCGTTCAAGCATGTGTAGATAGAGTACTGGAGTTAATACAGTATCAATCAGAACGATAATCATTTTAATGACAATCAGATGGCAAAATCAACATCCAACGTTGGAGAACTTGTAAAATTAACGGTACAAGGGTTTAAAAAAGAGGAAACCCCTGTTAAAGATCAGTTATTCACTATGCAGTTCAATCCATCGGGTATGAGCATCTCGTACTACCCTACTTATTGTGAGGAAGATTACGCTGGGAAAATCGGTAGTGAAATGCAATGGAATCATACAAAAGCGACTGAACTCCAATTTAAATTCAATATGGACGAGTCATTGATAGATGCAGCTAGTACTCCTATAAATGAACAAATTAGTCGCTTTAAGGCACATACTATAGATTATCAGCCAGACACCCACGAACCACCTTTATATACCAAAATTTGCTGGGGGGCATTTGCAGAAAACAAGGACAGTGTTTTCAAAGGACGGATTACACAGTTAGACATTACTTACACTCAGTTTAAACCTAGTGGAGAACCTTTGCGTGCAGAACTTTCTGTGGCATTTAAAGAGTACAAGAGTTTTCAAACCATGCTCAAAGAACAAAATAAAAGTTCTCCAGATATGACACATCGAAGAACGGTACAGGCTGGTGATACCTTGCTGCTGATGACCCAGCGTATCTATGGTGATGCCAAATACTATAAGCAGGTAGCTGCACACAACCAACTGACGAGTCTTAGAACCTTAGAACCAGGGACACAACTTATTTTTCCACCTCTTGAATCTTAAATTAACATGATTGATCTTAGTATTAAAATACAAGGCACCTTGGTGGACAAAAAATTTGCCAACGTTACCGTTTACAAAGATGTAAATAAAATCCCTACTGCTAGTATCACCATCCTAGATGGAAATGTAGCACAAGAAGATTTTAAAGAAAGTTCTAGAGGGACATTTGATCCTGGGAAAGAAGTTGAAGTCATAGCCAATAAGGAGCCTATTTTTAAGGGAATTATTATCAAGCATCGCGTTCTTTTGGATGATTTATCTTCTAAATTGATACTCGAATGTAAAGACAAAGTCGTTGCTCTTACTATTGCTAGAAAAAGTCGCTATACAAAACCTAATGAAAAGGAAGTTGACTTCCTCAAAAAAACCGTATTAAAAGGCTATGCAGGAACAATTGATAACTTTGAAGAAACCCAGAAAAACTTGATGCAGTATGATTGCACAGATTGGGATTTTACCCTGTCGAGAGCTGAAATACAAGGCATGTTGGTATCGGTCAAAGACGGAGTAGTAAATATTAAAAAACCTAAAATAGAAAAGTCAATACACACGCTTACTCATGGAACAGATATAAAAAACTTTAAAGGAGAAATTGACGCTCGCTATCAGTTTTCAAGTGTAAAAAGTATAGGATGGGATTACAAAAATCAAGAAAAAAAATCTGTACAAGCAGCTGCAAAAGCAACGGTAAGTCCTAAAAATACAGGAGTATTAACTTCAAAAAAAGTGTCAGAGACACTCAAGTTAGGAGTTATCGAGTTACAGAGTAATGGTCAGTTAGAGAAGCCAGAGTTAAAAGCATGGGCATCGGCGCAACACTTAAAGTCGCGTATGGCGATGATTAGAGGTACCGTTTCTTGCAAAGGTAAAAACATCAACCCTCTACAGACAGTCACCTTAAAGGGGATCAGCACTCGTTTTAACGGAGAAATACTGGTTACAGGTGTTCAACATCAGATCGCCAAAGGTCTATGGACTACGGTTATACAGTTTGGGTTGCCTCCAAGGTGGTTTAGTCGGTCAGATGATTTTCATAGCCCTCTTGCAGCTGGACTTTTACCCGCTATTCAAGGCTTACAAATTGGAAAGGTAATAGCTCCCGCTCACCAAGATCCAGACAAACAAAGTAGAATAAAAGTAAGTGTTGCGACTATTGTTGAAGGAAAAAAAGGAGTTTGGGCACGACAGGCGTTATTTTCAATAGGGGCAGTGTTTCGAC
This sequence comes from Flavobacteriaceae bacterium, assembly GCA_013214275.1. Lineage (GTDB taxonomy): Bacteria > Bacteroidota > Bacteroidia > Flavobacteriales > Flavobacteriaceae > Polaribacter. Next base: position 706 of record JABSPP010000063.1, on the reverse strand, counting down.
CGAAAGTAAACGACGAAGTAATTTTAGGTTTTTTAAATAGTGACCCTCGGCAAGCGGTTATCCTTGGAGTCTTAAATAACAAAAATGCACTAACACCTTTAAAGAGTGCTGAAGACAAAATGAATGAAAAAACAGCAATTTATGCACCGCATAATGAAGAAAAAGATATCTATATCCAGTTTGATAAAAAAGAGCAGTCCATCGAGATCAAAACGAAAAAAAGAAGTGTGTTGCTCAATGAAGTAAAGAAAGAGCTTCAACTTAAAAATGGTACAACCATGATAAGTATGACAAAAGATACAATAACACTTACCGCTGACAATATTGTTCTTAGTGGTGGTAAGGCGGTTGACCTAAAAACAAAAGATGCTACCATCAAAGCATCTGGAGCGTTGAATTTATCAGGTCAAAAAGCCACTCTAGAAGGTAGTGGAGGAGGAGTAACCATAGATGGAAAACCTTCCACCACAATTGAGGGTGCTAAAGTATCTGTAAATGCTAAAAGCACACTTACTCTAGAAGGAAAAGTAAAGACAGACCTTACAGGGGCTGTGGCTAGTGTCAAAGGAAAGGCTATTACTAAAGTTGGATAAAAAATAATACAATCAATCATTAAAATAAAATGGGTAAACCCGCAGCAAAAATTGGCGATATGCACGCATGCCCTATGCAAACACCAGCGACACCTCCCATACCGCATGTAGGA
>JABSPP010000062.1 GCA_013214275.1 Flavobacteriaceae bacterium | reverse complement strand
GCCAAAACAAAGCTTATCAGCAAACAAGGTGTTGAAAAACGCAAACAGCGTTGTTGGGATGTAGAAGCAGTCTTTGGTAATATCAAACAGAATATGAATTTTAAACGCTTTATGCTTAGAGGTATCGATAAAGTAAATGTGAAAATAGGGCTTATTGCAATGGCTCACAACCTTAAAAAGTTCAGTCTAACTATGTAAGCCAACTTATCAACTTTTTACTTTATACTTTTTAACTCAAAAAAATGAAAATCAAAAAAAATCAAACAGAACAACAAAAAGAAAATCGCCTAAAAATTACTTTTTAGACGACCTCTTTTATTTTAATACCATGACGTTTTTTACTATTGTTCTATCTCCTTGGTTGATTCGTACAAGATACACTCCGTTAGCCAGATTGCCAATGTGTATATTTTGATTGAAAATAGCGTTAACAACATCAAACTTTTTAGCAAACATCCTTCTTCCTTGAAAATCAAAAACTTGGATGTCTACAGGATTGTCATCTCTCGATTCAAAACGAATAGAGATCATTCCTTGAGATGGATTTGGGTATAAGCTAAGATTACTTAGTTCAAAAGAGCTAGTACCTACTGTTGTTGCCTCTATATTCACCTGCTGATTGGGAAGCCAACCATTTTCTCCGTTAGTGATGTCTGCTTTAAAACTATCGGTGAATAATTGCGTTTGTGTGTTTGCATAAGTGATAACACCACTATTCACATCTTCTTGTGTAAAGGTGTCACCTAAAGATAGTGTGTTTCCGTTCTTTAATATATTTCCCTTTTCTGGAAGTTCTACGAGCGTATATCTCTGTTGGTCTGCAGTTTCTGAGGATGTACTCACCTCTATGTCTGAGGTTTGTATGGTTGTTGAACCATTGGCCGCAACACCTATTAAATTATTTGTAAAAGATGGTATGTTGGTATTTGATATTCCTGTACAAACAGTGATACTCGCCGCGTCAATTCTTCCTCCATCAAATAGAATATTATCTGTTACTGCAAAGAACCACCTTCCTTGAGAGCTTAGACCTGCTGAACTTGTTAAGCTTTCTAATGGCGCAACAACACCTGTTATAGCTGGGCTTTCTGCATTACACGCTACTTCACCACCGTTATCATCAAATGTTACGTTTAAGATATCATCACTAGTGTCGCATGCTCCGTTTAAAAGGATTGTGTTATTAGAACCTAACTCTGGTGGTTGCTGAACAAATACAGTGATGTCTTCTACTGAATTGTGGGGAATATCTGCTTGAACAATGAGTCTTCCAATGGTGATATCGTCGTCAATTTCAATTGGTACAAATGCAGTGTTTCCTGCTGACTCAAAAATAATTGCATTATCAAAATCCGTTGCTGTATAGGTGCTTGTACAATCTTCTATTCCTGTTTGAAAACTGTAGGTTTCTGAATATTCCCCAACCGCACATCTGTTTTCTGGCCTAATTCTCCAGTAATAGATTGTGTTTTCGACTAACCCTGATGCGGCAAAATCTGTATCGGACTCTGTACCAGATGCTAAGATTGTTGTAAAGGCTGGGTTATCAGAAACTTCTACTTGGTAGCTTTCTGCATTCAGATTCTCATCCCACTGGATAATCACTTGAGGGGAGGCTACACCGCTAGTTCCACTTATTGGTGAGGAGATAACCACAGGGTTATCATCAAAATTCGGATGGTAAACTCTCATCGTCATTATTCTACTCTCTGTTTCTTCACCGTCTTCACCAATCACAGTAAACTCATATTCACCTGCAGGGACTGAAGATAGGTTGCTGATTGTTAGAGTCGTCGTACCGTTTTCACTTAATGAAGGTGATGAAAAGCTTGCTGTTGCACCTGTTGGTAATCCTTCAACTGAAAAGTTTGTAGTAACAGGCCCCGTTTGCTGATAGTTAAACATATATTCTAGACTGGTATCGGAACAGACAACCTGATTTGAATTAGCCGTATTAAACGTAAAGTTTGAATCTACTCCAGTAACGATCAACGCGTAGGCTTGTGGACCGCTAGCTAGTGCACCTTTGTGAGTAATGGTAATCGTGTATTCGCCAGAAGCATCTTCAATGTCTATTCTTTCGTAAGGATCTACCATATTATCTCCCTTGTCATTTGTGTTTACTCCCGTTAGCTTCCAAGGACTAAATGTGTCTGAGTCTTTTGTTATTTGTATATCCAAGTCATTGACCAAGATTGGTATTCCGTTATTTGCACTTGTAGAGACTTGTCCTGGGAGGTCGGTCCATGAGATAGATGCCATAAACGGATTGGTTTCGTGTGATTTTAGGGTAATTGTGTAAGACGCTCCTTGTTCCAAAATCCTCTCTTCAACCCAAGATTGAAGGCCATTATTCGTAATTGTTTCTGCTGCTTTTTTGGTGTTCATCAACCCCCACCCGTGGTTTGCGTCTGGACCTACAGGGCCCACATCGTCAGCGGTGTGTAATGCTAGTCCTTTTAATGTGGAGGCTCTCATAAACACTCCATTCACTTGATGGTAATATTGCTGTAACAGTAATAGAGACCCGGCTACATTGGGTGATGCCATAGAGGTTCCTGAGATTGTTCCGTAATCATCATCAGAGGAGTGATAAGTAGATTTAACTGCTGTCCCATTTCCCATGATGTCTGGCTTTACTCTAAGATCATCGGTAGGGCCTTCAGAACTGCCAGTATTTCTCGTCACGGAGATTAAGCTTCCATCAGTATCTATAGATGCATCTAAACCGTTTGCAACGACTATGTTGTTCTTAGAGGTTTGAAATCCGCTTAACTTGTCGAAAAAGGGGTTACCATCTAATGGGTCGTCATTTGAAGAATTATCATTTCCATCGTTTCCTGCTGCTACCACCATCATGTAATAAGGGGAGTTATACATTAGCTCATCCCAATCTCTTGAAAGTGATATATATTGCCCAAACCAAGCATCTGGAATGCTTGATGCGCCAAAGCCATAAGAGTGATTGGAAATCATCATTCCGTTAGCCGCCGCTGCTGTCGCCTCTGTGATATCATTATTCCAATCGTATCCGACTCCTAATGCTTGTGGTGCCATTCCCTTTGCATCTGATTCTAAACCAGAGGAAATAATTGTTCCCATAACATGAGCAGCATGAAAATTTTGAGACCCAGAGTCTGCATTGGTAAATCTGTTTTCGCCTCCTATTCCGTCATACTCTTGGTGGGTACTTCTTGCTACCCCTCCGTCCCAAACATAGGCTGTCATCCCTTGACCTTCTATATCGAGTCCTAAACCACCTCCATTGTGGAGCCAATCCGTTCGCGTGGATCTAGCAGCATCTTCGTTGTTTGTTTTATAATAAATAGGTCTATTGTCTTCTGCAACACCGATAAGACCGAAGAAGGATCCGTCTTTCAAGTAAAAAGTAGGCCAGTTATTAATCTGTGCAAGTTCTAAGGCTCTTCTTCTCTGCTCTGTTTGTTGGGCTCTGAACTTAGTTTCTAATTTTTGTAATTCTTGTAGGTTCGTCTTTCTTTTAATTTCTTCAATTTGGGTCTGATTCTGAGCATTAAGTGGTCTTAAAGAGAAAATCAGGAAAATAATAAGAAATATTGGTGCATAATTCTGCTTCATTATTTTTGTTTATAAATTATTTTTTCGAATAACAAAAATAACTCTTTATTTGGTGAGTGATTAAGTTTTTAACATTTAACGATGCTAATCACCACATGATACGTGGTTTGTTCATCGAAAAATAATCCTACTTTTTGAAAGGCAAGCAATATCTAACTTAGTTTAGTTGTTAATTTCTGAAAGATTTTTTTTGGTTCTTTTCTCAGATAAAGTACATTGTAGACGGCGTCTATGATGGGTGTCTTAACACCGTTTCCTTCTTTTATCTCATAAGCACTTTTTGTAGCATAGTACCCCTCTGCGATCATACTCATTTCAAGTTTTGCCGACTTTACTGTGTAGCCTTTTCCTATCATGTTTCCGAACATTCTATTTCTACTGAATGTGGAATACCCTGTTACTAAGAGATCTCCTAAATATGCAGAATTGTTGATGTTGCGCTTCATACGGTGTACTTTTCGAATAAACCGTTTCATCTCTCGAATGGCATTGCTCATCAAGACCGATTGAAAGTTGTCTCCATAACCCAAACCATGAAAAATTCCTGCCGCAATAGCATAAATATTTTTTAGTACTGCTGCATATTCAGTTCCTATAATGTCATCTGAAATTTTTGTTCGAATGTAGTGGCTTTTGATACAATTACTCAAAAATTTTGCCTTTGATTCATCTCTACACACCACCGTTAAATATGACAAGCGCTCCATAGCGACTTCTTCTGCGTGACAGGGTCCAGTAATTACACCGATGTCTTCGTGTGGAATTTTGTATTCTTCAAAGAAAAATTCGCCGACTATATTTCCTGTCTCTGGCACAATTCCTTTGATTGCAGAAAAGATTATTTTTCCTCTTAAAGACTCAGTTAACTTATCTAATTCTGATTTTAAAAACGCCGATGGGATCACAAAAATTAAACAGTCGTAGTTCTTAACTACTTCATTCATATCATTTGAGAGAAATAGTTTTTCTGTGTTGAGCTCAGCTGAACTTAAGTAATTTGGATTGTGTTTACTCTTTTTTATATGTTGTATGGCGTGCGTGCTTCTCATATACCATCCTACATTATCTAGGTTTTCTGAAAGCATTTTTACAATAGCTGTTGCCCAGCTTCCTCCGCCAAAAACGGCAACTTTGGAGTCTTTGTTCATCGAATCGTTGTTTGCTGATGCCAAAAGTACTAATTCTTTATACGCATATGGTGGTGTGAATTGTTATATTTGTTTGAACCAACCCTTTTCAAAACATATCAAATGACCGTACAAATTATCAACAAGTCAAAACATCCAATTCCATCATACGAAACCGAACAATCCGCAGGAATGGATTTGCACGCAAATATTGATTCATCTATCACCTTAAAACCTTTGGAAAGAACAATTATCAAAACAGGTTTATTCATTGCTTTACCCCCTGGTTTTGAAGCTCAGGTTCGACCGAGAAGTGGGTTGGCGGTAAAGAAAGGGATCACTGTTTTAAACAGTCCTGGAACTGTAGATGCTGATTATCGTGGTGAAATTGGCGTGATTTTAGTGAATTTATCCAATGAAGATTTTGTCATTCAAGATGGGGAGCGAGTTGCACAATTAGTGATTGCCAAACATGAATGTGTAACTTGGCGTGAGGTTGATCTATTAAGTGAAACTGAACGTGGTACTGGTGGATTCGGTAGTACTGGAATGTAAAAAACCACCCCAAAATTCGAGGCGGTTTTGTGATTATCTATTGTTTTCTTCAGTTTATTCAAAAACAAGGAAATATCCGGAACTACTCTCTACTCCACCACATTTATCAGAGCACTTAAGTGTTACATTGATGGAATTTCCTTTAAACATTGATAGTTCACTTGTCAAATCAACTGGTGGTATTGGTGTAATATAACCAATACATCCTTGGCTGTAATCATGACTGTAGGTATAGGTTCCCGCCAATCCAGAGAAGGTTATTTCTACCTCATCATCTGTACGAACGTCGCCCGTTCCGTCAGGGTTTAGCGCCAGAGTAATTTTAGAAACATCACTTGGAATTACTACATTAGTTGAATTAGAGTAGAACATCTCTCCAGGTTTACAAACAGGTCTCTGTAAGATTGGGATTCCTAAAACAACGGGTGCATAAGGTGTAGAGAAACATGGTCCAAAACCGTAATCCATATCAGGAGCAATAGGTTGCCATACAATCTGCGTAGAACTATTTAGTAGGAAATCATTAAATCCAACTCCATTATCTCCTTCCACTACACCAGGTGTTAATGAATATCCTTGATTAGTATTTGGTTCTGTAGCATTTCCATTCAAAGAAAAGAACCAGAACGGTGCACGATCTGTTCCTGTTACATCTGTTAGAGGCAGATCGTAAGTTCCATCAATACCAGAAGAAAAACCAGCTAATGTAAAAGATTCAATATACCAATCGAAATTTGTGGTGCTTGTACCAACGGGTAAATAGATCGCTGTATAACTCAAGGTTCCTGAGTTTCCTTGACTATCACTTACGGTTCCCAAATTCACTGAAGATGTATCTCCTTGACTTGGGTTTGATGGAGGATTAAAGCTCATTGCATGACCAATTGTAGTAAAGGATCCAGATTTTGTAAACGACACATAATTTGTATAAGCCACACTTGGTTTGTCATACGGTGCTCCTGGATTGTTTGGATCTCCTGTTATATATACATGGAAAGAATACGTTGTCAATCCATCAGTATTTTCTTGATTAGTAGCATGTGTTGCAGCGTGTTTGTGCAATACATTTTGTAACAATCGTAATGACCTTCTGTAAGAAGATAAATCTCTTTGAATTCCAAAACCATTTTTAGAGTTGTTACTTAGATGAGCGGTGACTCTTCTCAATACAGCTCTTTCGGCTTTTGTAATTCCATGTTCTTGTCCGCCATTCGTAGGATCGGTCAAGAATTTGTTTAATGCTGTGTCGTCAGACATCAGTTTGGATATAAATCCATCAAGTGTTTGTTTTGTGATAGACATCATGTTTGTTTTAAATTATTGACAATTATATACACGGGAGAAATATGAAAACCTAAAATCACATCTGTATATTTTTTATGATCATAAAGTAGCTATCTACTTGTTAATTACAAAATTACATTTAATGAACTAAATGATATACCGTATTTATACCTGATTTTTAAGTACAAATACGATTCCTGGAATATAACTAAGGGCTAATGATGAAAGATGTGAAGTATTGCCTAAAATTTTAATCTAAGTGTCACTAGAAAAACTATATAATGCTTTCTTTATTGCAAAAATGTAATAAAGTCTACTGTTTATTAATAGCTTCTTTGATTTTGATCTCTAACTCATCCATTAAATCGGGGTTGTCCTTAATGACATTTTTAACAGCGTCTCTACCTTGTCCTAATCTTGTATCGCCATAGCTAAACCAAGATCCGCTTTTTTTGATAATTGCCATTTGCACCCCTAAATCGAGAATTTCTCCAACTTTTGAGATTCCTTGTCCATACATAATATCAAACTCAGTCATTTGAAAAGGAGGTGCTACTTTGTTTTTTACCACTTTTACCTTGGTCGAATTTCCAATTACACGATCTCCATCTTTTATTTGTGTTCTTCTACGAATATCTAAACGGACAGAAGCATAGAACTTTAATGCATTTCCCCCTGTTGTTGTCTCTGGATTTCCGAACATCACACCTATTTTTTCTCTCAATTGGTTGATGAAAATAACAGTACAATTTGTTTTACTGATAGTACCTGTTAGTTTACGCAACGCCTGTGACATAAGTCGAGCATGAAGCCCCATTTTAGAATCTCCCATCTCTCCTTCAATCTCTGATTTCGGAGTTAATGCTGCTACAGAATCGATAACAACGATGTCTATTGCTCCAGAACGAATTAAATTATCTGTGATTTCTAATGCTTGTTCTCCGTGATCTGGTTGAGAAATGATTAAATTATCGATATCTATTCCCAAGTTCTCTGCATAAAAACGATCAAAAGCATGTTCTGCATCTACAAAAGCAGCGATACCTCCAGCTTTTTGTGCTTCTGCAATGGCATGGAGAGTCAAGGTTGTTTTTCCTGATGATTCTGGTCCGTATATCTCTACAATCCTACCTCTAGGGTATCCTCCTACACCTAAAGCTAAATCTAAACCTAAGGAACCAGACGATATTGCTTCTACATCTTCTATCACATTATCCCCCATCTTCATAACTGCTCCTTTTCCGTAAGTTTTGTCTAGCTTATCTAAAGTAAGTTGAAGTGCTTTAAGCTTGGCTTTTTTTTCTTTATCTGTTGACATACGTTGTTTGTTTTTTATTAAAGAACTGTACAGCAATGTACAAAAAACGAATAATATTTTATGAGTAGAG
>JABSPP010000061.1 GCA_013214275.1 Flavobacteriaceae bacterium | reverse complement strand
AGAAGAAGAAGATGAGATCACGGAAGACGAAACAGATATTATTTTAGGATTCATTGTTGAATACCCTCCAGGATTTCCTGAAGCCGCTACACCCCTAGGCTATGGAGCCAAGCATGATTTTAACGAGCAGATGCAATCGTTTTTTAAAACTCATTTTAACACCCCTCAAGGAATTCTGGGATTAGAAAGGAAGAAGTATCGGATTATTGCACAGTTTCAAATTGATACGACAGGAGAAGTCACCGATATCAAAGTCAGAGCACCTCATCCAGCAATTCAGAAAGAAGTAGAACGAGTCTTCAAGAAACTCCCTGTATTTATTGCAGGAGAAATAAGGGGCAAAAAGATAGAGACCAGATACACAATTCCAATAAAACTGCATATAGATTAGCACTAGACCAATTCAAATAGCTTCCCTGGCAAAGATCTAATAACCCCTTTTAACTCTAACTGGAGCAGAATAGTGGCGAGCTGATAAATAGGGATTTCCACTTCCTTAGCAATCAAATCCATTAAAAAAGGCCCTTTTTCAGAAAGACATTTCTGTACCTTAGCTTCATCGTTTGTCAGCTCCACAAACAATTGTTTCTGAATGGGTTTTGCCGGCGTTGCAATATCCCAATTAAGAATTCTAACAATATCTTCAGCAGACTGTATCAGATGTGCTTTGTGATACTGAATCAATTTATTACACCCAGTACTCATTAGATCTAACGTTTTTCCTGGAACGGCAAAAACCTCTCGATCATAAGAATTGGCAATATCTGCCGTTACAAGAGCCCCACCCTTTTGAGCAGATTCAACAACAATAGTTGCAAGAGACAAGCCAGCTACAATCCTATTGCGCTTCAAAAAATTTTCCCTAAGAGGCATTTCATTATGGAAAAACTCAGTAAAAAACCCTCCATTTTTATTGATTTGATGAATGTACTGCTTGTGTACTTTAGGATAGACCTGTTCCAATCCGTGAGCCAAGACAGCAATCGTTTGTAAGTTATTTTTCATGGCAGCCTTGTGTGCACAAATATCAACTCCGTAGGCAAATCCACTCACAATAATAGGGTCATACGGTGTTAAATCTTCAATTAACTGCTGACAAAATTCCCGTCCATACGAGGTCATTTTTCTTGTTCCAACTACCGATAAAATCTTCTGGTTAGAAAGATCAATATTTCCATCTTGAAACAATAAGATAGGAGCATCCACACAATGCTGTAGGTTTTTTGGATAATCTTGGTGTAGAAAGTACGAGTACCGAATCTGATTTTTCTGGATATATTCAAGCTCTTTTTGTGCATTTCTCAAATAGCTTTTGTCTAGTAGATGCTGGATAGCAGAACGACCAATACCGTGAATTTTTTGTAACGTGTGTTTTTTTTCCGTGAAAATTTGTGCGGCACTTCCAGCAGTAGCAATCAGCTTTTTAGCCAGAATATCACCAACAAATGCTGTATTTTGAAGTCTTAGAACACCCAGTATTTCTTCATCTTCCATAAAACAATCTTTTGTTGCTCGAATATACAAATTTATTGTTGATAATTAATTTCAAGTTTTTCAACAGCCGTATATTAAAATTTCTATTTTTGTTTTATATGGTGTTAGAAACTTACATAAGAGATTTAATGTTGAGGTACGATTGTGTAATTGTTCCCGATTTTGGTGGATTTATTACCAACAGGATTAGCGCAGCAATAGACCAAAAATCACATACCTTTTATCCGCCAACAAAACAGCTAGGATTCAACCATCACTTAACTCATAACGACGGATTACTCGCCAACTACATTGCCACAGAAGAAAACATTTCATTTGAACAGGCAACCCATAAAATAGTAGAAACAGTCATTCGTTGGAATCAAAATGTCAAGACAAATACACTTTTGCTAGACAAAATTGGAGCGTTTCATTTAAACGAAAAAAATCAGTTAATTTTCAATCCAGTGATTACAGAGAATTACCTGCTCAGTTCATTTGGTTTGGCCTCTTTTGAGGCACCCACAATCACCCGAAAAGATACAAAATCTGTTCCTCTTAGGTCAGAAAAAACAAAAACCAGAGCAATCCCGTCGCTTGTCAAGTATGCCTCTGCAGCAGCTGTTGCCCTCATTGTTTCCTATGCCGCCTGGACCGAAAGTCAGAATAAACAAGACCAACTAAACCTTGCAAAGCAAGAAGAGAGAATCAATCAAAAAATTCAAGCCGCCACCTTTGTAATCGACACCCCGCTGCCCACTATTGAACTCAGTGTTGGTAGAGAAGTCGCAAGACCCTTTCACGTGGTTGCTGGTGCGTTTCAATTTAAAGAAAATGCACACAAAAAAGTAAAAGAACTAAAACGCAAAGGGTACGATGCATACATCTTAGGTCAGAATCGCTGGGGGTTAACACAAGTGGCATACGCATCATTCTACAAAAAAACAAATGCTTTTCAAAGCCTCGCCAACATCCGAAAGAGCGATTCTAAAGATGCTTGGTTGCTCATAAAGAAATTCTATTAAAATCTTTTGGGCGTTCCCCTGCGGGTCGGGCTATCCGCTATATCTTTTTTGCCTGTATAGGACAAAAAAGGATGCCGCTGCTATCCCTAACGCAGCTCTAGAACAACCTTTTGAACAGATGACAATACAGAATGAGTCTTTTTGCACATTGTAATCAATTCCATAACGATGATGGAAAAAATATAAAGGATGACTTTGTCATGCTTTTTTCAATGTCCAATACCCATCACATAGTGTCTCTTCCATATCTTTGTAAAAAACTTTTAGATGAGAGCAAAAACACCTAGCGAATCCCTCACTATTTTAACAGACCTTGTCCTTCCAGGAGAGACCAATTACCTAGACAACCTCTTTGGTGGTGAATTGTTGGCAAGAATGGATAGAGCTTGCAGCATTGCAGCGCGCAGACATTCTAGAAGAATAGTTGTAACAGCTTCCGTAAACCACGTAGCCTTCAATAAATCTGTTCCTGTTGGAAGTGTCGTAACGATAGAAGCTAAGGTGTCTAGAGCCTTCAAATCCTCAATGGAAATCTATGTAGATGTGTGGATAGAAGATCGTCAGTCTGGTTCAAAAACAAAAGTAAATGAAGGAATATACACTTTCGTTGCTGTTGACGAAACAGGAAAGCCCGTCGAAATCCCACAAATAGTCCCAGAAACCGATTTAGAAAAAGAACGCTATGATGATGCACTTAGAAGGAAACAGCTAAGCCTAGTTCTTGCAGGGAAAATGCTCCCCAACGATGCAAGTGCTTTAAAAGCGTTGTTTGTTGACATGAATCAAACTAGCGACCTAAAATCCAGTGTGTAGGATTGAGTCGCTTCGTGTTGTTTAGCAAAACAAAAATGAGTTTGGTTTTTCCGGTAACCCTGTCAGTAAAAATACTTCCAACAGCCTGTCCTGTAGTTACCCGATCTCCTGTTTTTACAAATGTCTTCTCAAGATTATTATAGACAGACACGTAATTTCCGTGCCTAATTAAGACCGATTTTTTCCCTTCAGACTGCACTTGAATCGCCAGCACCTCACCGTTAAAAATGGCCTCCGCAAAAGTCCCTTTCTGAGTTGTAATATGAATCCCAGTGCTATTCACATAATTACCCTTATAAATAGGGTGAGGTTGCCTTCCAAACTTCCGTGTGATAATTCCGTTATCAACAGGCCAAGGCAGCTTTCCCTTGTTCTGTTCAAATTGGCTAGCCAAAGCTTTGGCTTCTGGAGTTAGAGCAAATCCTTTTGAATTTTTTGTGGTCTTATTGCGATTAGATTCGGCAATAGCCTCGCGAATCAACTCGTCTATCCTACTGGTAATCTTTTTTTCATCTTCCCTTTTCCTCTTTAGCTCTCGTTTGTATTTATGCTCCCGTTTTTTAATCTGAGACAATAGTTTTTCCATCGACTTTTTATCGGCTTCAACACTCAACTGTTCGTTCTCCTCATTTACCAGCAATGTGTCCTTCAATTGCCTTTGAGAATGTAATGAGTCATTTAGTCGTTGGACAATCACTGTTTGTGCCATCACCTCTTCACCCTGCTTTTTTCTAAAAGCTGCATACTGATTCATGTACTTTACCCTCTTGTACGCTTGATAGAAACTTTGAGAGGATAGAATAAACATCGTGCGATTTTGTTGCGATCTGCTTTTATAGGAACTGTAAATCATCTCGGCATAGTCCTTCTTTAGTATCTTAAGTTGATTACTCAGTTTTTCAATCTTCAGTTCATTGGATTCAATAGTAGTTTCCAAGGCTTTAATTTCTAAAGAAATCGTACTAATAAGTGCCGTTTTTACCTCTATCTTTTTCTTGATATCCCGAAGGTCTTCTAAAGCATTTTTCCCTTTTTTCTCCTCATTAAATAGTAACTTATTAACTTGTAAAATTTCCTTTTTAATTCGTTTTCTATCAGCCTCCAGTTGTGTTCTTGTCTTTTGTGCAAGCAGAGGAGTTGCAAAAAGGAATATAAAAATGATAATGATGTGGCGGGTTTTTTGAGACATTAAAATTCTACGCGTTTGTAGCCAGCAGGGATTCTGAAGCGAACCTGAACTGGTTGATTCAATTTTAAAGATTTATGTTCCATCCTAATTTTGGTGTATGCTTTGCCCTGAGTGGTGTGAATTGAAAGTTTTGTAGGAATATAATCACTTTTAGCTTTTGTATAAGCACCATAGACCATTTCTAATGTTTGCTTCCTCTCCTTGCTTTCTAAAAAGAGCCGATCTAGTTTAAAATGTTTGGGATGTATTTTAAATACAACATCAAATAATTTTTCCTGAGCTTTTGGAGTAAGAAGATAGGATTGCTCAGAGATTTCAGCATCAAATCGTTTCCCTTTCATTTCAAGCACACTTTTTCCAATAAATAAGTTTTGCAGTTGCTCAAAACTTAATTTAATCCCCAGTAACTTCGACAGTAAAGATAGATCACCTTCAAAGTATTCCTTAGAAATGGGTGAATAGTAGCTAAGAGAATTTGGGGTAATTTTTATTTTAAAAGCAGTCAATACCTTAGTTCCCTTGATCCAAATAAGGCTGTCTTTTTTCATTCGTAAACGAACGGTAAAATCCTCTTTTTTTTGCTTTTCGTCACGAAAACTAATGTAGTTTACTTTAATCTTAGCATCCAATGTATTGGCAGCGAAAGAAGTTGCCACATGTTTTTTGACGATCTTTCGTGCTGGCATTTTCTTGATTTGATCTGAGGCTACAATAAGATTTTTAGATTTACATGAAGAAATCAATAAAATGAATACCAGCAAGTATTTCAACGTATTCACTGGTTCTGTTCTTTTAATCTTTTTGCCTTGTTTCGGTATTCTTGAGCCTTACTAGTTTTTTTGAGACCATCATAAGCCTTTGCTAGGATGATATAAAATTCTAATTCCAAATCTGGACGATCAATTACAAAATCAATGCCAGTCTCTAGCACATCAACTGCATGGTTATTATTTTTCTGAAGATAGAGAGATTTCCCTCGCATTAAGTACATGTATGGCTGAGCAGGAAATAGGTCCATTCCTTTTTTGCTGTATTGGTGAAAAACAGCGATATCCTCATTTAAAGCGCTCTCCAATAACTTCTTCAGTGTGGTAAAGGAAATATCACCACCTTCAAAACTAGCGATTAAATTGTTCAAATCATCATCCTCTTTTTTTACAAAAGGAGTCTTTCTACTTTCTAAACTTTTTTTTAAAGATTGTAGTTTTCTAGAAAGCCCTTTTTCCTTGTCTATTAAGTCTATCAAACTCATAGCCTCCTTGTCATCTCTGTTGAGATAGTACAAATGCACCAAGGTTGATTTTTTATTGGGATTCAGTTGAATAATTTTTTTCTGAATTTTAATGGCTGGTAAATAGTTTTGTTCCTTTTGATAAATACGTACCAAATGACTAAGCATCCATATATTTTTAGGTGCTTTATTCAGGGCTTCTTCAATATATAACTTTGCATTCTCAATCTCATTGAGGAACAAATAGTTTTTTGAAAACTCGAAGAGCACACTTACATCTCCTGGGATAATTTGATTGCAGATATTAAGATTTTCGATTGCTTTTTGGTGGTTTTTGATGGCTTTTTCAGAAAGTGCTTTGAAGAAATACCGTTGAAATTTTAATTCTTTTTGTTCATCCAAATCTTCAACAGCAATAGAGTCTTGACCTGTACATGGAAGAGGATTGCACAAAAACCCTAAGAAAATTAGAAATACAATCCTTACAATCATTTAATCATTGCTTTTAGATTAACTCAGTATAAGCTCCAATACTTACAGAAGTAAAATCTCCATTGTATTTAGCATAATCTCCAATCATAGCAAGATGCAATTGCGCATTAGAAATTTGAGTGTTTGTTTGAATAAGGGAATTGGTAATCGAAGAATTCTCTACGGTAGAATGAGCCCCGATAGAAACATAAGGACCTATCTTTGAATTTTTAATAATCACATTCTCACCAATAAAACAAGGTTGTATGATTTCTGAGTTTTCAAGCACTAAAGAACTAGATGTCAAATGAATTCCCTTTTCATGTTCAATTTTTAAGATCTGCTTGTTGGTATCTACTGTAGGGTCTTTTTTACCACAATCCATCCAAATATCTACTTTCTTTGGAATAAATTGAGCACCCTCTTTCTTTAAAGTTTCCAAAACATTGGTTATTTGATACTCTCCATTTTCTCTAATGTCGTTATCTAAAAGGTATTTAATCTCATCCCTAACCTTACCACCATCCTTAAAATAATATATTCCTATAATAGCGAGGTCTGATACAAATTCTTGGGGTTTTTCTACAAAATCAGAGATGTAGCCGTTCTTTAACTTAACTACACCAAAGGCCGAAGGATCTTCTACTTGCTTAACCCAGATGGCACCGTCTGCTTCAGTGTCTAATTTGAAGTCTGCTTTAAAGAGCGTATCTGCAAAAGCAACAATACAAGGTCCTGAAAGGGCATCTTTGGCACAGTATATAGCATGAGCAGTTCCCTCCGCTGTTTCCTGAACGTATACAGATCCTTTTACACCCAAATCACTGGCAATAGCCTCTAACTTCTCTTTAGTGTCTGCTGGAAATCCTTTGGCTACTGGACCAATAATAAATGCAATTTCTTCAATTTTTTGATCCACAACATCTGTGATGCTTTCAACCAATCGTTGTACGATTGGCTTTCCAGCAATGACAGTTAAAGGTTTAGGAGTGGTAAGGGTATGAGGCCTTAATCGAGAACCAATACCAGCCATAGGGACAATAATTTTCATTGATTTTCACTTTTCGATCAAAACGCAATATACTACTAATTCAGTGATTAGGGAAAAAGGATTTTTTCTTTTATAAACCTTTAGGAATGGCATCAATCAAGGTTTTTGTGTAGTTGGATTTTGGTGAGTGATATATCATATCTGCATCGCCAATTTCTTCAATTTTTCCTTGATTCATCACTGCCAATTGATCTGACATGTGCTTGACTACCGAGAGATCGTGAGAGATAAATATATAGGAAAAATTAAACTCCTCTTTAAGCGAATTGAGTAAGTTCAATACCTGAGCTTGTACAGAAACATCCAAGGCAGATACAGATTCATCACAGATAATTAACTTAGGCCTTAATGCAATAACTCTGGCAATTCCGATGCGCTGTCTTTGTCCGCCAGAAAATTCGTGAGGATAACGATTGTAGTGCTCCTTTTTTAACCCCACTTTTTCTAATAAATCTAAAACATAGGATTTCCGTTCTGCATTGTTTGATAAAATGTTGTGAACAATCATAGGTTCCAAGATGGCAGATCCAATGGTTATTCTAGGATTTAATGAAGAAAATGGATCCTGAAAAATGACCTGTACCTCTTTGCGAAGTCCTTTGAGTTCCGAAGAATTTAACCTAGTAATATCTTTCCCTCTATATATCATTGATCCTCCTGAACTTTGCTCAAGATGAATAATCGTTCTTCCTAAAGTTGTTTTACCACAGCCCGATTCCCCAACAAGTCCTAGAGTTTCGCCCTCGTATAAGGTAAAAGATACCCCGTTTACCGCCTTTATATCTTTATCTCTGGAAAACCAAGAATTTTTCTGATAGTATTTTTTCAGATTCCTAATTTCAAGCAATGGAGTTCCAGAGTATAGTTTTTGATGAAATTGTACTCTTTCTTCGGTGGTGTATTCACAGAGGCTTATTTCATGGTTAGCAAAATCCATTACAGTAGGGAGTAATTTTAATCTTAGATCCAACCTAGGTTTTGCATTTATCAAGGCTTTTGTGTATTCCTTTTGAGGATTTTTAA
>JABSPP010000060.1 GCA_013214275.1 Flavobacteriaceae bacterium | reverse complement strand
TTTTTATCATGCTAAATCCTCAGTAAAATCAATACTTAACAGATTGTTGAATCAAATTTTCGGGGGATGGCTAAATAAAGACTCATAACTGTTTAATAATTGACTTGAAACCAACCAATAGTCTTATGGCATCCAAGTCTAAAGTTCAGTAGAAAGGTACCCTTTATTTGCTACTTTTGTAGAAGAACAAACTCTTTTCAAATGAAAATCTTTAAACGTGTTTTACTATTGACATCTGTAACGATTATGACAATGATCATAATCAATTACCCCAAGCTAAATATTATCTCAGGGTACTCAGCTAAAAATACCTGTTCTTCTGTATTCCTGGCTAATAGATCACTGGCTTTTACTGATGCTACAGACAATAACTTTTCTCCAATAAATATTGCATCAGATCAGACAGATTTAAGAGAGCAATCTGCCACAGCGTCCACATTAGGATTATTAACTCGAAAAGCTATTTACAGAGAGGGTCTAGGGAGTGTACTCATAACCAAAGATTTTGACCCATTGAAGACTATACTAGTGCCAAAAAGAATGGCTCCCAACGATACTGTAGCTTATCCTTATGGAAATGCTCCTCAAGTAGATACTGTTTTTAACAATGTAGATTATGAAATGTTGGATCAGAAGATCAGTTCTATTTTTAATGATGTAAATAAAACAAGAGCTGTTGTTGCCATTTACAAAAATCAAATCATTGCTGAAAAATATGCAGAGGGTTTCGATAAAGACTCAAAAATTCTTGGTTGGTCTATGACTAAAAGTGTTCTCAGTACTGTTTTTGGCATCATGCAACATCTTGGAAAAATAAATGTAATGGACAAAGCACCTGTAGCAGCTTGGCAAAATGACGATCGAAAAGAGATCACTATTCATAACTTACTGCAAATGAATAGCGGTTTAGAATGGGACGAGAACTACGAAGAGATTTCTGATGTGACTAAAATGCTTTTCCTAGAAGAAGATATGACAAAGACACAAATTCAAAAGCCTCTTGTATCCTTACCAAATTCAGCATGGAATTACTCCTCAGGTACCTCTAACTTACTATCTGGAATTCTTAGAGAACAACTTGGGTCACAACAAGCATATTTGGACTTTTGGTATCATGAATTGATCGACAAGATAGGGATGAGCTCCATGATTATTGAAACCGATCTTACTGGACATTATGTGGGTTCTTCTTATGCATGGGCAACACCGAGAGATTGGGGAAAACTAGGACTTTTGTATCTCCATCGTGGAAACTGGAATGGGCTACAGCTTTTTAATCCCAGATGGACAGACTACATCACAGAACCAGCACCCAATTCTAACGGTAGTTATGGAGCCCATTTTTGGTTGAATGCCAATGGGAAATTTAAAGATCTACCAAGAAATATGTTCTATGCAGATGGCTATCAAGGTCAGTTTGTCTTTGTGATCCCTGATAAACAACTTGTATTGGTTCGCATGGGATTAGATAAATTCGACATCAACGATTTTCTTAAAGATATTATAAAATCAATCCATGATTAAAATGAGTTTTTATTAAAACAGTAAAGTAATCCTTGACGATAACACTTGATAAATGAAATCAACTACCTTGAAGCAAGCCCACGAAGTATTCAAAGGAAACTACTTTAATCGTTTCAATGCAATCATCTGGTAATTAAATACTTGACTATCACTCTGAGATTAAAAAATATATTTGATGTACTTGGATTTCAAAATAAAAATACATGTTTAATCCCCCTATACTTTTTAGGGTATAAAAATTGTTTTTTAAAACATTTTCATATCTTTGCACGCCTAAAATCATTCATTCACAATGATGGACTTGAAATTGTTTAACATTCCATTTGTTGGGCTCAATCAAGGTAATCATTTGTTTGAATATGAAATTGATAATTCGTTCTTTGAAGTTTTTGATTTTGATGAGTTTCACGATAGTCAAATAGTCGTCTCCCTAGACTTCATGAAAAAAAACACGTTTTTTGAATTGTATTTTCGAATAGAAGGAAGCGTTCATATTGATTGTGATATCTCTCTTGAGTCTTATGACCAAGAAATTGATGGCAAATTTGATTTAATTGTGAAATTCGGATCAGAGTATCACGATGATGTTGATAAAATTCTGGTTTTACCGCACGGTGAAACCCACATTAATGTGAGCCAGTATATTTATGAACTGGTTATCTTATCTGTTCCGTCAAAAAGAGTGCATCCAAAAGTTTTAGATGGTACTATGGAATCAAAAGCATTAAAAAAACTCAAAGAGCTCGAAATAACAGATAAAAACCTTACTAACAACAAGGATACAGACCCTAGATGGGATAAATTAAAAGGTTTAATAAAAGAGACAAATACACATCATGGCACATCCTAAGAGAAAAATATCCAAAACTAGGAGAGATAAGAGAAGAACACATTATAAGGCTTCAATGCCTCAGATTGCTGTAGATCCCACTACTGGTGAAGCTCATTTGTATCACAGAGCACACTGGCACGAAGGAAAATTATATTACAGAGGTCAGATTGTACTGGATGCTACTGCTAAAGAAGTCTAGATTTTTAGTATTTCTTTATCAATGTAATGCTGGGTATTTTTGGTAAAAACCCTACATTCCGTATCTTTTTATTACTTTAGTCAACTAGTTATAATGGGGGTAAAAAACAACTATAATTATTTTTATAATTGCGTATGACTACGGCAAAGATCACGGCGGCAATTACAGCAGTTGGGAAATACGTTCCTGATTACATACTAACAAATAAAGAGTTAGAATCCCTTGTAGACACTAGTGATGAGTGGATTACAACAAGGACAGGGATTAAAGAACGCAGAATTTTAAAGGAACCTGAACAAGGAACCTCATTCATGGCGATTAGAGCTGCAAAAAACCTGATTTCAAAAGCTGATATTAATCCTGAAGAAATTGACATGGTGCTGGTAGCTACTGCTACCCCCGACATGCCTGTTGCTTCAACTGCTGTTAAGACTGCTACAGAGATTGGTGCAGTGAACGCATTTGCTTTTGATCTTCAAGCTGCCTGCTCCAGTTTTTTATATGGTATGTCTGTAGCGACTTCTTATATCGAATCAGGAAGGTACAAAAAGGTATTGCTAGTAGGTGCTGATAAAATGTCTTCAATTATTGACTATACTGACAGAGCCACATGTATTATCTTTGGTGATGGTGCAGGAGCAGTTTTATTTGAGCCCAACAAAGAGGGATATGGCATGCAAGATGAGTTTCTGAAAAGCGATGGTTATGGAAGAGATTTTTTAAAAATTGAGGCTGGTGGTTCTATCCTTCCTCCTTCTGATACAACTGTGAAAAACAAACAGCATTTTGTCCACCAAGAAGGGAGAACGGTTTTTAAGTTTGCTGTTTCTAATATGGCTGATGTTGCTGAAAAAATGTTAACCAGAAATCATATAACCAAAGAAGATGTAGATTGGCTAGTCCCTCATCAGGCAAACAAAAGAATTATAGAAGCTACCGCTAACAGAATTGCCTTAGAAAGTGAAAAAGTAATGATGAATATTCACAAATATGGAAATACAACCTCTGCCACATTACCATTATTACTGGCAGATTATGAAGATCAACTTAACAAGGGAGATCGTTTAATTTTTGCTGCATTTGGAGGGGGCTTTACTTGGGGAGCATCTTATCTTACTTGGGCTTACAATTCAAAATAACAAACAAAAAACTAACCATATGGACATTAAAGAAATTCAGGGTCTTATCAAATTTGTCGCAAAATCTGGCGCGAGTGAAGTAAAACTAGAGATGGAAGACGTTAAGATTACCATTAAAACTGGTGCTTCTAAAACAGAAACTACAATTGTACAAGCTGCACCTGTTACCCCAGTCCCACAAGCTGTACCTGCAGTCCCAATGGCTTCAGCCCCTGTGGCTACCCCCAAAGCTAATGCTGATCATTCTGAAACTGATAAGGAAGACTCTTCAAAATATATTACCATCAAATCTCCAATTATCGGTACTTTTTACAGAAAACCCTCTCCCGACAAACCCAATTTTGTGGAAGTTGGGAGCGAAATTAAGCAAGGGGATACTGTCTGTATCATTGAGGCAATGAAACTCTTCAATGAAATAGAGGCAGAGGTTTCAGGTAAAATCGTTAAAATTCTAGCGGATGATTCATCACCTGTAGAATTTGACCAACCACTATTTTTAGTTGACCCATCATAAATCTTAATCTAGTTTTTTTAGATTTCATTAATTTTCATAATTATGTTTAGGAAGATATTAATCGCCAACAGAGGTGAAATTGCTCTCAGGGTCATTCGAACTTGTAAAGAAATGGGGATCAAAACCGTAGCAGTCTATTCTACTGCTGATGCAGAGAGTTTGCATGTGAAATTTGCAGATGAAGCAGTATGCATTGGACCTCCGCCGAGTACAGATTCGTATTTAAAAATGTCTAATATTATCGCTGCAGCAGAGATTACCAACGCCGATGCTATTCATCCAGGATATGGTTTTCTCTCTGAAAATGCTAAATTTTCAAAGCTTTGTGAAGAGCACGAAATTAAGTTTATAGGAGCAACAGCAGAGATGATTAATCAAATGGGAGATAAAGCCTCAGCTAAAGCTACCATGATTGCCGCTGATGTTCCATGCATTCCAGGTTCCGAAGGAATTCTTGACTCTTATGAAGAAGCAGAAAAGATTGCTGCTGAAATGGGATTCCCAGTGATGTTGAAAGCCACCGCTGGTGGTGGAGGTAAAGGGATGAGAGCTGTTTGGAAAAAGGAAAATTTGAAAGATGCATGGGATTCTGCTAGAATGGAGTCTAAAGCTGCATTCGGGAATGATGGCATGTACATGGAAAAACTAATTGAAGAACCGAGACATATTGAGATTCAGGTTATTGGTGACTCATTTGGAAAAGCATGTCATTTATCAGAAAGAGACTGTTCCATTCAAAGGCGTCATCAAAAGTTAACAGAAGAAACTCCATCTCCTTTTATGACAGACGAACTAAGAGATGCCATGGGAGTTGCCGCTGTAAAAGCCGCTGAATACATTAAATACGAAGGAGCTGGAACTGTAGAATTTCTTGTAGATAAGCATAGAAATTTTTACTTCATGGAGATGAATACACGTATACAGGTAGAACATCCTATCACTGAGGAAGTGATCAATTATGATTTGATCAGAGAACAGATCTTGGTTGCTGCTGGTATTCCAATTTCTGGAAGAAACTATACTCCAAAATTACATTCTATAGAGTGTAGGATTAATGCAGAAGACCCGTATAATGATTTTAGACCATCACCAGGGAAAGTCACTTCTTTTCATGCTCCAGGTGGGCACGGAGTTCGTCTAGATACACATGTTTACTCTGGATATATGATTCCTCCAAATTACGACTCCATGATTGCTAAATTAATTGTTACCGCACAGACAAGAGAAGAGGCGATTAATAAAATGAAGAGGGCTCTTGATGAATTTATTGTTGAAGGTGTTAAAACAACTGTTCCGTTTCACAGGCAGTTAATGGATCACCCTGATTACATTGCAGGAAACTACACAACAAAATTTATGGAAGACTTTGAAATGGAAAGCCAATAAGCCTTGGTATTTCATTCTGTAAATCTTGAACACTTTTTTGATTAGAAACAACATGTTTATGCCTAGTGGAATTAAAATAGATGGTATTGATAAAATTATTATCAAACGACTTGTGGAAAATGCTAGGACTCCTATTTTAAGCATTGCTCGTGAAGCAGGAATTTCAGGAGCTGCTATCCATCAAAGGTTACGAAAATTAGAAGATTCTCAGCTAATGGCTGGGTCCAGACTCATCTTAAATCCCAAAGCGTTGGGTTATACAACTACTGCTTTTGTAGGGATCTTCTTAGATTCAGCGAGTTTGTATTCCTCAGCCATTAAAAAGTTAAAGGGAATCCCTGAAGTTGTAGAGTGTCACTATACCACAGGAGACTGGTCTATCTTCATCAAAATATTGTGTAAGAACAATGAAGACCTCATGTATTTATTGAATCACGATATTCAAAGGATCAAAGGTGTTTCTAGGACTGAGACCTTTATCTCACTAGACCAGCAAATCAGTCGGCAGATTAAGATCTGAGCCACATAGTGGTTAAGCACATCATCATGCGGGGTCGGATCTACAAGAAGTAAGTTTTATACAATACTTTTAGTGTGATTTACGTCTCTACCTGTTTTTGTATTCTTTGTAATATTTAAAAAAAGTACTTACATGTTTTGTTGTAATCCTTAGTATAGAATTAGTATAAATTTAAACGGGTGAAAAAAGAGCTTATTATCTCAGCTATTCAGGCCAATATCGTTTGGGAACAGCCTCATAAAAATCGTTTATCTTTTAAACAACACATACATCGTTTATCTGAAAAGACCGATCTTGTCGTGCTTCCAGAAATGTTTACCACAGGATTTTCTATGAATCCTCAATCAATTGCTGAAACTATGAGCGGAGAGACTGTTGAGTGGATGGTTCTGACGGCAACATCCCTCAATATCGCTTTAGTTGGAAGTTTAGTCATTAAAGAGGAGGGTCGTTATTTTAATAGAGCTGTTTTTGTCCATCCTGAGGGTATGATAGAAACATATGACAAAAGACATTCTTTTGGTCTTGCAGGGGAAAACCTACATTATACCTCTGGGACAGAGAGATTGATAGTGAATTATAAGGGATGGAAAATTCAACCACTAATTTGTTATGATCTTAGATTTCCTGTCTGGTCACGATACAAGAATGACTATGATGTGCTTCTATATATGGCCAACTGGCCCAAACCTAGGACTCTGGCATGGGACGTACTCTTACAGGCACGCGCTATAGAAAATATGAGTTACTGTCTGGGAGTTAATAGAATAGGTAAAGACAAAAATGGTCATGAATATATCGGACATACTGCTATTTATGATTTTTTGGGAAAACCAATCGGAAATACTAGAGAAGGAAGTGAAGATTTTATTGAATGTAAATTGAGTAAGGCTAGTCTATATGAGGCTCGAAAGCAACTCAATTTTTTAAATGATCGAGATACGTTTAGATTGGTTTGATGTTCTCTTTTATCATTTGCTCAGCAATGAGTAAGGCTTCATTAGTGTCAGTATCTCTCAGATGAATGGGTTTAAAACTTTCAATTTTAATGCTGTTGAACATTCCCAGAGGAAATTTACCATATTTAAATACTTTCCAAGAGTTATTAATTGTAACTGGGACTATGTAAGCTTCGGGGTTGTTTTTGATGATCATTTTCAACCCATTTAAAGCAAATTTTTTAGGCTGACCATTTCTACTTCTAGTCCCTTCTGGAAAAATCACTGCCGACCAAGTGTTTCTGTCTATAGTTTTACCGAAATTTTCTAGAGTTGATAATGACTGTTTTGGATCTTTTCTATTGATTAAAGCTGCACCCCCGTGACGAAGATTAAAAGAAACACTTGGAATTCCTCTTCCAAGTTGAATTTTAGAAACAAATTTGGGATGATATTTTCTCATGTACCAGATAATGGGAGGAATGTCAAACATACTCTGATGGTTTGAAATGAAAATAATGCTTACCCCTCTTGGAATCGGGTAATGCTTTTTAAAAGTGAACGTATTTCCGAGTAAAAGCAAAGATTTCATTAGGAACCAGTTGAGCCAATCAACAGAGATTTTATGATACTGGTATCCAAACTTTAGAGCTATCCACTGGATAACATGAAAGATAAGTAAGATAAGATAGAAAACAACCGCAAAAACAAACGAGAAAAAACAACTTATGATCTTCATTATCAAAAGTTTCTGAAAGAATCTAATTTTTGATAGACTGGATAACTACTTCCCTTCTTGCTCTCTTCTTTTTCGTACTTCTATAAAACTTCTTATAAAAGTAATTAAAGCTAAAGCAGTAGAGAAAATCATCACAGATACCCTTGTAATTCCGATAGTACTTCCTCTTTTTATGGCTCCCATCAACGGTGGTATTAAACCTATTAATACGACTAGAATGAGAAGCACAGCTACGTGTGCAGGAATTTTTGCCTCTTTCTTTACTCCTGGCACCATGACTAATAGAATACCGCCAATGAAGACTGGAATTAAAGCTGTCATTGAAGGATTTTCAGATGTGAAATACGCCCATAGCCCAAGAGTGATTAAGATAACAGCATTGAAAAAACTCGCGATGTAAGGTTTCATATTTTGTATTTTAATGACGTAAAAATACAAAAACCACCTCAAATGAGGTGGTTTTGTATTTGAATAGTTCTAGGAAACTATTAGAAACTATATCTCGCTGTGAAATTCCACGTAGTC
>JABSPP010000006.1 GCA_013214275.1 Flavobacteriaceae bacterium | reverse complement strand
ATCAAAGTAAAAATGAAAATATCAGGGCAGTTCAAATCGCTTCAACAAGAATTTGCCATACTGCGTTCCATTGTAGATACAGCTATCAAAAATGGACAACCCGTTTTTGAGGCCATCAAAAATATCGTCGAAATCCCTAGTGTAAAAGCGACTGGATAGTTACCAAAATAATGGGTATGATGTGTTTTATGGTGATGGAGTTATAGCTCGTCTTGGAGAGGTCGTTATTACCTCTAGAACCAGAGGAACGAGGGGTAAGCCTGTTGTTTTTTGGGATAATATTCCAATAACAAATTTTGATTTCTTATCTACGCTTACCACTGACCAAGTAGAACGAATTGTAATTGACAGAACAGGTGTAGGACTTGGAATTAGTGCCAACAGTCAAAATTTTGGTGGGGCTATTAAAATTTTCTCTAGAAAGGGAGTATTAGACCTAGGAAATGGAACTGCATCTAACAGCCCAATGTTTATTCATAAAGTAGATTATGGTTTTGAGCCCATTAAAGAGTTTTACACTCCAAAATATGCATCTTATAGATCGCAATCCTTCAGGGATTTTGGAGTTATTCATTGGGAACCAAATATAAATATTGAAAAAGGAATTTCTGATGAGTTTAAGATGTTGGATACAGGGCTTGATGAAATCAATTTTTATATTGAAGGTGTGTCTAGCGATGGAACTGTATTTTCCCAGCTGGTAAAACTAGAAACTAGTGACAAAGAATAAAGAATTTCTCGAAACAATGGTCTTTAGGGAATCCTCTTTTATCTAAAGGTCACGTTATAATTGGAGTAGCTATATTTAGCAATTATAAACCTTTCCTTGGCATGTATGATAGTGCTTTTTCTCGTTGCATTGAATAGAAATGGAGTAGACATGTCATAGGAAGTATTTTCTATGACACTAACTCTTTTTTGATGTCTCACTTTGCAAGCGATCACATTGAAAGTATTCTGATCAAAATAATACGTCCATTGATCCGAGTTTTCAGTATCATCTTTGTAGTACACATCAAGAGCATACACTTTTTTTCGGTTTACAACAGTATCCTGTAACCTCTTGAATATTGCCTTACTTTTTATTAATTGAAAAGGTTGACTTACCACATAAAGGGAAGAGGAAAATAGATGATCTATTTTTTTAAATTCTTCTCCACTTAATTTATGCACCGAATTCATCTTGCGCTTATGAATCATTCCTTTTTGATCTAGCTGATAAGAAAGAGAGTCTGCTGGAAAACTGATAGAGGCTTTTTTCCGTCGTTAAAGTTGAAAAACTGATCTTGTAGGTGTTGCTTGTTCACACTTCCGTCTTGATTGTAGATAATCGTTTTTTTTGTAAAAGAGAGCGTTTTTATTCGATCCCAATTTTCTAAACCTCCGTGTGATAGAACAGATTTTTGTACTATTTCTAAAGGCGTTATTTCTTGTCTACAAGAAGTAACGCCTATAAGTGAGACTAAAAGAATTAATACCTTCTTTCTAATGTCCATGACCTTTACCGTGGTTTTCTACTGTTTTTTTGTCACGGTATTTACAACATGGATTAACCGAATTGTAAGCGTCTTGTGTAGCTTTTATTTCTTTTGTATCGTGACCTACAGCAGCTATATTTTTTTTAATAACTTTTACGCTAGTCTTTCTTTCGTCTATAATCAAAGAGAGTTGATGTGTTTTAACATCCCAAGAGGCGAATTTTACTCCTTGAGTGTTTAATGCTGCTTTTTCAATCCTCTTTTTGCACATCATACAGACACCATCTACTTCAATAGAAACTCTCAAGTTTTTTTGCTGTGCTTGCGTTATTGATCCAATCAGTACAAAGCTGATAATAATTAAGGTTTTTCTCATTTTTAATTAATTTTAAATCTTAGTCCACTGTAAAACATTCTACCAAAAATTGGTGCGTATATAATTGTGCTATCAAAATAATCACTAAATGGATTTTCACTTGCTAAGATAGGATTTTTCTGACGCATATTTGTTAAGTTTTCTCCTCCTAAGTACATTTCAAACTTTTCTGAAAATACTTTGGTTATTTGTGTATTAAGTAAGCTGTAACTCTTAGAATTTTGAGGCAATTGATATTGAATTGGATTTGTTGCAGTGTTTGGCAGCCGTTGACCACCGATCCAATTATAGGTAAGGTCAAACTTCCATTGTGCATTATTTGAATTTTTCTTTGTTTGATACCCCATATTTGCAAAGAAGCGATCATTTGGTACTAATGGCTTTGAAAGTTTTCCTGAATTGTAATCAATTTCGATTGTGTAATGTTTGTATGCCAACCTAATATCCAAATTTTGCAGTAGTCCGTAGTTTACTTCCACCTGAAAACTGTTGGCATAACTCTCACCATTTAAATTGTAGAACGCTATCTGCCTGGGGTTTTCCCAATCCACAACTACTTGATTTTGAAAGTGTGTCCTGTAAAAGTCTAAAGTAATGTTCCCTTTTTCTTCAAATAAACGAAATCCTTGAAGGTATGAAATTCCGTAATTCCATGCTACTTCTGGATCTAATCCATAGATTTTTCCTCCTGATGACAGGAGATGAATCTGTCGAGTACTTGAAAACAGCTGTTGATTCTCTGCAAATATATTTGCACTCTTTCTCCCTTGACCAGCGGATAGTCTCAATGTTGCCTTTTCCCAAGGAACATATCTGAAATGAAATCGTGGAGTCACGAAGGTACCCAGTAGATTGTGAGAATCTATGCGCAGTCCTGCTGTAAAACTAAAGTTCTCTGAATTATCAAACGCGTATTCAAAAAATGCTCCAATTGAATTTTCTGTTCTTCTGTAATGATCAAACTCCACGAGCTCGTCATATCTATCGGAAGTCAATGTAACTCCAGTAGTGAACTTGTTACGTGTATTGTTGATAATAGAATTAAAAAGTAAATTTGAGTATATACTCTGATGTTTTATATCATATATTCTAGGTCCAAAGTATGAATGTTGCTGGTGATCGCTGAACGCTAATTGAAATCCAAAACTTTGAAAGGGAAGTTTTGGAAAGACATAGCCTAACTTAGCAGAAGCGTCAAGTCGTTTTGTATCAATTTCACCTCCCCATTTTTCGTTACCATTTAGAGCGATATTAGTGGGTAAGCGATCTGTATCGGGATTATAATTTACTTGGCCTGTTTGCTTAGAATCGTCCATATAACGCAAATTAATAAAGCTTACCCAGCCTTTTTGTGCATCTGTAAATTGCCATCTATTCATGAGGTTGATCTGATTCGTCAGCGGAAAATCTAAAAATCCATCATTATTCCGATCAAACTTTGCCCTTCTTTGGTTCCCGTGAATATAGAATCCTGTTTCCCATTTTTCTGAAACTTTCGTATTCACATGGGTATTTAATTCTAATCTTCCACCAAGAGAGCCATAAGTGTTGAGAAAAAACTTCTTGTCTGTGAATGGTTTGACAAGCTCAGCATTGATCTGACCAGAAATACTCTCATAACCATTGATAACACTTCCAGCTCCCTTGGTGACCTGAATGCTTTCTACCCAAGTCCCAGGTGTAAATGTTAAACCAAAGACTTGGGCTGCTCCCCTAATAGAAGGGATATTCTCTTGTGAGATCATCAAATAAGGACTTTTAAGTCCTAACATTTGAATTTGTCGAGTCCCCGTGAGAGCATCTGAAAAATGGACATCAATTGATGGATTTGTTTCAAAGCTCTCTGCTAAATTACAGCAAGCTGCTTTTAATAATTCTTCACTATTGACTGTAAATGTATTTATTGTTTTAAGAAAAGATTTTTGAGTTGCTTCTTTTTTACTCTTCAAAACTAATTCATCCAATTCATTATCTGGAGTTAGAAAATGATGAATTGTTGCTGTATTAGAAATCTCTAATGTATCTGTTTTATATCCAATATAGCTTATGACAAGTTTTCGGTATTCTTTCTTGTATGGGATGTTAAACCATCCTTTTTCATTGGTTGTAGTTCCAATATTTGTGTAGAGCCAAAAAACACTGGCTCCTTCTACTCCCTGATTCCCTTCAGGGAAACTTTGATCCATGATCATCCCCTTCAACATTTGCTGTCCTGAGGCTAGACTTGAGATGAGTACTAGGATACTAAAAAATATTTTTTTCATGATTAATTTTGAATTTAATGTATAGGATTACACTCATCTCGTTTTGACGAGTGTTTTAAACTAACAATTAAAATCAAATCAGGAAGGTTTCGTATAATACCTGTATGTCTTGGACAATATCAGGAGGGGGATGTTCTTTATATGTTTTTTTCTCTAGTTCAACTGCTTGAAATAAGTGAATGTAAGAATAGGTATGGAAAACTAGAAATTGAATTTCTTCGGTTGAGAATTGGAACCCATTATCCTTTT
Organism: Flavobacteriaceae bacterium; assembly: GCA_013214275.1. Lineage (GTDB taxonomy): Bacteria > Bacteroidota > Bacteroidia > Flavobacteriales > Flavobacteriaceae > Polaribacter. The sequence goes on along the minus strand of JABSPP010000006.1, from coordinate 20,557 downwards.
CAAATGCTGTGAGTTTGATGACTTCTGTTTCATTCCTGCAGCACTTCTTTTTTTTCTTACTAGACTTTATATCTTCCATTCCACAGTTATCTGCAGCACCAAAGTATGATACATCTACTAAAGTTTCTCCACAATAATGTTTATCAATGGTGAAAGACGTGGATGCCATCAGCACCAGTAGTGAGAGGAAACATACGCTTATATTTTTTAAAATCTTGTTCATTTTTCAAATACAAAAGTACAATCAAAAAATTAAAAATTGTGTTAATTTTTATCAATGGTCGTTTTATAGTGATAATGTAAGGCTGGTAGTAATATGAGTAGAAATAATGGGTGGATGATGAACCTTCTAATGTAGAAGGGGAGTATATATCCTGATTTAAAATTTGTAACCAATAAAAGAGAGAAAACAACGATCAATATAACAAAGGAAATTGAAAGGAAGAATGCGGTAAATCTAACATATTGCTTCCTAAAGAAAAGCAAATAAACAATCCCTAAAGTGATGAGTGAATTTATTGTGTAGCGAAACAACATATTAAGTACTAAATATCTACTTTCTACCTCGGGAATACCAGTGATTAGATAATCGTTCTTAAAGTACGTAATTAAGGGATCATAAAACAAATCCATTTCAAAAACCCTCACTAGAAAAAGGAAGCCAAAAAGAATAATTATAAGAGTTAGTCTTAGTATGCTAGACATCATTAATACTTTGAAAATTTCTGAACCCAAAGAACCCACAGTAAAAATACCAAACCATAGATTATAGCTGGAAATATGATGTCATGTAAAAACTCTTGTTGACTGGGAAATTTGTAGAGCATCACACTCAAAAATGCTATCCGTATGATGTTTACTCCATAAATGAGGGTACTTCCTAGGAAACTGTAAATAAATGTTATTCTAAAGCTTCCTGAAAAAGCAAAAATAAAAGATAAAAATAAAATAATCACACTTACAGAATTACAGCCTTCGATAATTTTTGCTATATATTGACCGTTGAGAATTAGTTTTACAGACAACTCATTGGTGTTTTGTTGATGAATAACATTGAAGCCAGTCATATTTAAGACATCAGCCGTTTGTTTCGCAACAAGAGTTGTAATAGGTGAACAACTATATAATTCATCTTTTTTTTGAGTGTGATGTAGATATAATGAATAGACAGTAAATAATATAAAATATGCGGCAAAAAATTTTACTAAAAAAAGAACAATACTCCTTTGTTTTTTCATGGAAGTTTCAATTAATTTTGTTGATTAGACTGTCCTTTATTACAAATATAGAAAAATCATGAATATCAAATTTTTAAAAGATCGCATAGAGGAAATTACTTGTTCAGAAAAATCAATAAGCAAAAAACTAAAGGGTATATGTGATTTCTTAGAATCACATATTGATTATTATGACTGGGTTGGATTTTATTTTAAAAATGGAGATAAAAAAGAGTTGAAATTAGCAGAGTTTACCGGTGATCCAACAGGACATCAAATAATTCCTTTCGGAAAGGGAATTTGTGGTCAGGTAGCTCTTTCTAACAAGAAATTTGTTGTTCAAGATGTGAGTGAACAAGACAATTATATTTCTTGCGGATGGAAAGTGAAATCTGAGATTGTGATTCCTATTTTTTTGAATTCAGAGAATATCGGTCAAATAGACATTGATTCTCATCGCAAAAGTCCTTTCACAGAAAAAGATGAAGAGTTACTGGAATTTGTATGTGACAAAGTTGCGTTACTTTTCTCCTCTAATAGAAAAGATTTTTAAAGCCCAGAACCCTCTCTACTCCTCTGCTATAGAACTAAAGTTAAATGAATAACCAATAGAATTTCGAAACTATCAAACAAAGAATACAAATCAATTTCCCATACCCAAAAACAGGGATGCTCAAATTTACTGTAATTGGCTATTGACTAAGATTAATAAATATGGTAATTTTGTTGTCATATATTTCCCCGTATTATGAAATTAACTATTTTACCCATTCAATTATTTTTGATAAAAGTTGGTCTAAAAAGAAAAAGGAAATTCAAAAAATATAAAAACTACACTTTAATGGTAGATGCTTTTATGAAAAAAGTTTATCCACAATAACATAATAAGTTTTATTTCTTTGTAACAACCCTTTGTTGTTTTAGCGATTCATATTTAGTAGTTTTGCACGCTTAATATCATATATTATGAGTAATGTAAAGTATGTCCGTTCTGCCCTAATCTCGGTATATCACAAAGATGGATTGGAGTCTATAGCCTTGGCACTGCACGAAGAAAATGTAAAAATTTATTCTACTGGTGGTACTCAAAAATTTATCGAAGCATTAGGTATATCAGTTATCGGCATTGAAGAAATCACCTCCTATCCTTCTATTTTAGGAGGTCGTGTAAAGACATTACATCCAAAAGTATTTGGTGGAATTTTAAACCGCCAAGATCATCAGGGAGATGCTAATGAGCTGTTAGCCTATGATATCCCACAAATTGATTTAGTTATTGTTGATTTATACCCCTTCGAAGAAACGGTGACCTCAGGAGCCTCCGAACAAGATATTATAGAAAAAATAGATATAGGAGGTATCTCATTAATTCGAGCAGCAGCAAAGAATTTTAAAGATACCTTTACAGTTTCATGTATGGATCAATACGATGAATTTTTAGATTTGTACAGACAGGGAGGTGGAGCTTTATCATTATATGATAGGAAAAGATTTGCGGTAAAAGCTTTTAATATTTCGTCACATTACGATACTGCTATTTTCGACTATTTCAACAATGATGAAATTGTTTTCAAGACCAGTGAAACAACGTCTAAAGTATTAAGATACGGAGAAAATCCTCACCAAAAGGGATACTTCTTTGGTAATCTAGATGCCATGTTTGATCAGCTTCATGGAAAAGAACTCAGTTATAATAATCTCTTAGATATTGATGCTGCAGTAAATCTAGTGAATGAATTTACGGGCGAGTCTCCTACCTTTGCTATCCTAAAACACAATAATGCATGTGGGTTTGCTCAAAGAGATAGCATTTATCAAGCATATGTTGATGCTTTATCCAGTGATCCTGTGTCTGCATTTGGTGGAATTTTAATTACAAATTCAAAAATTGACCCATCTACTGCTAAAGAAATTCATAAGCTGTTTTGCGAAGTAGTGATTGCCCCTTCTTATGACGAAGAGGCATTACACATATTAAGAGGGAAAAAGAATCGTATCATTCTAGTTCAGAAAACAGTAATGCTTCCAAAACAAATCGTGAGAACAGCACTCAATGGGTTTTTAGTTCAAGATAAAGATTCTAGAACTGATCAATTGATAGATTTAGTTTACTCAACAAATAAAAAACCTTCTGGTCATGAATTAGAAGACTTACTATTTGCTTCCAAAATTTGCAAGCACACTAAATCAAATACAATTGTGTTGGTGAAAAACAAACAACTTTGCGCCAGTGGTACTGGTCAAACTAGTAGAGTTGACGCATTAAAGCAGGCCATAGAAAAAGCTAATGGCTTTGGTTTTAATCTACTAGGAGCTGTAATGGCAAGTGATGCTTTTTTCCCATTTCCTGACTGCGTTGAAATTGCCTGTAATGCTGGAATCAGAAGCGTTATTCAACCAGGTGGTTCCATCAAAGATCAATTAAGTATCGACTTTTGTAATGATCACAATTTATCTATGGTAATGACTGGTACAAGACATTTCAAACATTGATTTAAATCTTTTTCCATCCACAAAAAAATGATCAAAATACGTTTATGTTTTATTATTTTTTGATGTCGTAACAGCACGATACTTTTAAAAAACATATCCCTTGTAATTGCTCAGTAACTTTAGATAACAAGTATCATACCGTTTCCATTGAAGAAGTCACAGTAGGTATTGCTAACCAAATAGAAACATCCTCTCATTTTTGGTTAAAAAAAGTTTAAACGAGTTCACTAAGTTTTCATTGTTTGCTGGAGGAATTTTCCTAGATTTGTAAGTGTGCACGTTTGAGTGTAAAAATCAGTTTTTCTTATGGGGTTTTTCGATTTTATGACGGAAGATATTGCCATCGATTTAGGAACGGCCAATACATTAATTATTCACAATGGAAAAGTGGTAATTGACAGTCCATCTATCGTAGCTCGAAATCGAATGTCTGGTAAAATTATTGCCACTGGCAAAGAGGCTAACTTGATGCAAGGCAAAACCCATGAAAATATTAAGACTATACGCCCTCTCAAAGACGGTGTCATTGCAGATTTTCAAGCCTCCGAAGAGATGATTAAGGAATTTGTTAAGAAAATTCCTGCAATCAAAAAGAAACTTTTCCCCCCTTCTCTGAGAATGATTATCTGTATTCCGTCTGGTATTACCGAGGTAGAAAAAAGGGCAGTTCAGGATTCTGCACGACACATGAATGCTAAAGACATTTATTTGATTTATGAGCCTATGGCAGCCGCTATCGGTGTTGGTATTGACATCATGGAACCTAAAGGAAATATGATTATTGATATCGGAGGTGGAACCACAGAAATAGCGGTTATAGCACTTTCAGGAATTGTATGCGACCAATCTGTCAAGGTGGCAGGAGATCTATTTACCAGCGATATCATGTATTACATGAGAACACATCACAACCTGTATGTAGGAGAGACCACTGCCGAAAATGTAAAAATTCAAATTGGAGCAGCCACTGAAGAACTTGAAAACCCACCAGAAGACATGTTAGTTAGAGGGAGAGATCTATTAAGTGGGAAGCCAAAACAAGTCCAAATTTCATTTAGAGAAATTGCAAAAGCACTTGACAAGTCCATACTTCGGATTGAGGACGCTGTGATGGAAACCTTATCTAAAACACCTCCCGAACTAGCAGCAGATATCTATAATACCGGTATTTATCTCGCAGGTGGAGGCTCCATGTTACGAGGCTTAGATAAACGACTATCAAGAAAGACTGATTTGCCCGTATATGTAACTGAAGACCCACTAAGAGCAGTCGTCAGGGGTACAGGAATTGCGTTAAAGGAACTTGACAAGTATAAAAGTGTCTTAATGAAATAATAAAAGGCGTCTTTACTTCTTATGCAACAACTTGTTTATTTTCTTCGGAAGTATCGTTTTTTCTTATTCTTTTTGTGTTTGGAAACCATTGCTATGGGATTAATCATTAACAACCACTCATTCCATAGGAGTAAGTTTGTAAGCTCTGCTAACAGTATTGTGGGAGGCTTTTATCATAATTCTAGTGCCATCTCAGATTATTTTCAACTAGCAGAGGAAAATAAAAGACTTGTCGCTGAAAATAATGAATTAATAAATCGAAATGAGCAACTTCTTAAAATTATAGATTCTTCTAAAACCTTCCTGTCTAAGGATACTTTAAAATATCATCAACAATACAAATATATTAGTGGGAAGATTCAAAAAAATCAATATTCTAGTATCAATAATTTTTTAAATATCAATCTTGGGAAAAGTGATCACATAAGCAAAGAAATGGCCGTTATCAATAGTAAAGGGATTATTGGTATCACAGAACATGTTTCTAATCATTACACTAGAGTACAATCCATTTTAAATCAGAATAGCAGTATCAGTGCTAAGCTAAAGAACAATAGCAATCATATGGGAAATTTGAAATGGGATGGTAAAGATTATAACATTGTTCAGCTGGAAGGATTACCAAGACAAGCTAAAGTTGAAAAAGGGGATACTATCATTACCAGTGGTAACTCTGCCATCTTCCCTGAAGGAATTCTCATTGGGACAGCAATCAATGTGATTGGGACTCAAACAAGCGTCAACAAAGTTGTGAACATTCAGTTGTTTAACGATATGAGTGATTTAAAAAATATTTACGTTATCACCAATTTTGACAAGATTGAGATTCGTAACATAGAGCTTAACGCAGATGAATAAAGCAATTCTCTTTACATGGCTAGTTTTCATCTTCCTTTTGCAAGTCTTTGTTTTAAATAACATTAATTTTTTTGGGTACGTCAACCCTTACCTATACATTTCTTTTCTCTTCCTCTTTCCTTTGAACAAAAACAGATACCCTTTCTTGGGATGCTGTTTTTTTTATGGCTTAGGGATTGACTTTTTCTCTGATACTGGAGGAATTCATGCATTTTCCCTACTCTTTGCTGGGTATTTTAGGTTGATGTTTTTACGTATATTTTTTAAGAAAACCCAGATAGATTATTTGCTCTTTAGTTTTCAAAAAGAGTCCTTCGGACTGGTATTTAATTATGTAGTAACTTTAACATTCATCCATCATTTTATTTTAATCAGTTTAGATAACTTTAACTTTCAAGATATGGGAAGTATATTTCTAAACACCTTTTACTCAGGTAGTCTTACATTGATACTTTATTTTTTAGGCTCTTACCTCTTTAGAAAAAAACAAATTGGTTAATCATGAAACGAAGTCTGTTATTATACTTTTTGATCCTAGCTTCAGGGCTTATTCTTTTGATTAGACTCTTTCAAATACAAGTAATCAAAGCAGGCGATTATAATCCTATCCTAGGTGCTGAGGTAAAGTTTGTGTTTGATGATCCTGAGAGAGGCTATGTTTATGACAGAAATGGAAAACTTTTAGTCGCAAATCAGCTTTCGTATGATGTAATGATTATTCCAAATGAGGTAATACCATTAGATACTTTGGAGTTCTGTAGACTCTTAAAAATTGATAAGGAAGATTTCAAAAAACGATTTCAAAGAGCAGAGGATTACGCACCATACTTACCCTATCCGTTTCTAAAGCAGCTATCGAAGGAAGACTATGCTTATTTACAAGAAAAAATGCACAGGTTTCAAGGGTTTTACATCCAAAAAAGAATTATCCGGGATTATCCCACTAAATCAGCAGCAAATGTTTTAGGATATATCAGTGAAGTTGATCAACGTATTACTAAAAACGACGATTACTATGAGCAGGGAGATTTAATAGGGAAGGCAGGGATAGAACAGCAATATGAGAAGGTACTTCGGGGTAAGAAAGGGAAAAAATATCTCAAAAGAGACCGCTTCAATAAAATCACAGGCTCTTATATGGACGGGAAGATAGACTCTCTAGCTGAAAATGGGCAAGATCTAACGCTAACATTGGATAGTGAACTTCAACAATATGGCGAATATCTGATGCGTGGCAAACGAGGAGGCATTGTTGCTTTAGAGCCTAGTTCAGGTGAGATTCTGGCATTGATCACAGCACCTAGCTACGACCCTAATGATATGGTTGGAAGAAAAAGAGCTAGAAACTCCACGTTGCTGTTTCACGATAGTATTCACAAACCTATGTTTGATCGTGGTCTGAAAGCCTACTACTCGCCTGGTTCACCTTTTAAATTATTCAATGCCCTTGTAGGGCTCCAAGAGGGTGTTATTGACACACACACCTCATTTTATTGTTACAACGGATATCAGTATGGGAAAAGACAGCACGAATTCATGGGCTGCCATTGTGGTATTTATGGAAAACCCATTCGTTTAAATACTGCTATTGCAAAATCTTGTAACAGCTACTTTGCTAACACCTACAAACGAATAATTGAAAAAAATAATAACCCTTCCCAAGGAATGAATCAATGGAATCAGCATATAGAAAGTTTTGGTCTTGGAAATTTTTTAGGTTACGACCTTCCACAGGGGAAAAAAGGCTTAATTCCTGATGGGTCGTTCTATGATAAAAAGAATACATTCAGGTGGAATGCTTCCACCAATATCTCTAATGCTATAGGGCAAGGAGAAATTATCACTACACCCATACAATTAGCAAATGCTACAGCTGCCATTGCAAACAGGGGTCATTTCTATACACCCCATATTGTAAAAAGCATCAACAATATCCCAATCACTGACTCAGCTTATACAGTCCTTAAGAAAACAACGATTAAAAGAAAATTTTTTGAGCCTGTTATTAATGGTATGGAAGAAGTTTTTAAAACAGGAACAGGAAAATATTACCCTCTTAAAGGAATAGATATTTGTGGTAAAACAGGAACTGTTGAAAATTTCATCACGGTAGATGGAAAGAAAAAACAGCTTGTAGACCATTCCATTTTAGTAGCTTTTGCTCCCAAGGAGAATCCAAAAATTGTGTTGGCTGTTTTTATTGAAAACGGTGGTTACGGATCTACCTTTGCAACTCCAATTGCAAGCTTAATGATAGAAAAATATCTAAAAAGAAACATAGAACGAAAGTGGATCGAAAACTCGATGGTAAAGAAAGACCTTTACCCCTACTACCTAGAGTCACTAAAACCCTCAACTATTGAGACAGGAACAGACTAATATCTTTTTTGGGATAGATTGGGTTATGGTATTTATCTACATCATCCTTGTTGGCTTTGGGTGGATGAATATTTATGCAGCCTCATTTACGGAAGAAAACTCAGCTGTTTTAGACTTTTCCACAAAGCACGGAAAGCAACTTCTATGGATCATACTCAGCATTCCCATTATCATCTTCACATTATTTATTAATGGGAAATTTTATGAACGATTTGGAAGCGTTTTTTATTTGATCTCTATAATGAGTCTACTTGGTCTATTCGTTTTGGGAACTGAAGTGCATGGAGCAAAGTCCTGGTATAGGTTCGGAGCTGTTGGACTTCAACCTTCCGAATTTGCTAAAGCGTTCACGGCTTTGGCTGTTGCTAAACTTTTAAGTGATCGAAAATACAATCTCGAATTAATTAAAAACCAGATAAAAGTATTTATTATTATCTTTCTTCCTGCAGTATTGATTGCAGTTCATGATGCAGGGTCTGCCATTGTCTACCTTTCATTTTTTTTCGTTCTAAATCGTGAGGGATTGACGTTAGCTTATATTATTTGTGGAGCAATTGCTGTTATCTTATTTATTCTCACAATTCTATTTGGGGTTCAAAATCTCACCATCTCAGTATGTATCTTAATCAGTTTATACCTATCTTACAACATATACAAAGACAAGCGTTTCTTGAGGTTTCATTGGATTAAAATGACCTTAATATACATGGGGGGTGTGCTTTTTATTTATAGTGTAGATTATGCATATAATAACCTCATTAAATCACACCAAAGAGATCGTTTTGAAGTACTCCTAGGTCTTACTGACGATACAAAAAATATCGGTTACAATACAAATCAAGCTATTCAAACGATTCGTTCTGGAGGTAGTTTTGGTAAGGGGTTTTTAAAAGGAAATAGAACTCAAGGAAAATTTGTCCCTGCTCAAGACACAGATTATATTTTTAGTACAGTTGGTGAGGAATGGGGTTTTCTGGGAACCTCTTTAGTGATTGTGCTATTTGTAATTCTTTTATTTAGAATTTTAAAACGAGCTGAGCAACACAACAATAAATTTGGTCGAATTTATGGATATGGAGTTGCTTCGATACTTTTTTCCCATCTCTTTATCAATGTAGGAATGGTTATTGGATTGTTACCAACGGTAGGGATTCCACTGCCTTTTTTTAGTTATGGAGGTTCTTCCCTCTGGGGATTTACACTCCTTCTTTTTATTTTTATAAAGTTAGATACGAGTAAAAGTTACGATTGGTAGTACAAAAAAACGCTCTGATTACTCAGAGCGTTTTTCTTATTTTAACATATTTCCTAGAGAGCAGCAACGTGCTTAGACAATTTAGATTTAATATTGGCTGCTTTGTTCTTGTGAATGATATTGTTTTTTGCCAATTTATCGAGCATTGAGGTTACTTTAATCAACAACCCTTCTGCTTGTTGTTTATCGGTTGTCGCACGCAAATCTCTCACAGCATTTCTAGCTGTTTTGTGTTGGTATTTATTGCGTAACCTTTTTGCATTGTTACTCCTAATTCTCTTTAATGCTGACTTATGATTTGCCATTATCTGATTATTTGTTTTTACAACTTGTAGTCCGTACGGGAATCGAACCCGTGTTACCAGGATGAAAACCTGGCGTCCTAACCCCTAGACGAACGGACCATTAAAAATCTACTTAGATATCAATCTTTGCTTGTATTTCAGAGATATCTTAAATTATCTTCTAGCGGGTGCAAATATACAACGTTTTTAAATTTCCGCAATAATTTTTAAAAAAATTTAATACGCCTTTGCGAATAACACTCTTGCCACTGATTCTTTGCCAGTTAGCACACATCTACCCTTTTGCTGATCCCAGTTCTCTGGAATGCAACGGATGGTTGCTTTGGTCAACTCTTTGATTCTATCTTCAGTCTCTTTTGTTCCATCCCAATGTGCAGAGATAAATCCACCTTTATTTTTAATTACATCCTTAAACTGGTCAAAAGAATTTACTTCAGTGATGTGTTGATCTCTGTAATTAATAGCCTTGTCAAATAAATTCTTCTGTATTTTCTCTAGTAAATCAATTACAAAATCAACTACCACATCCTTTGAAATTATTTGTTTTTCTAGCGTATCTCTCCTTGCTACCTCCACAGTATTGTTCTGTAGGTCACGATTTCCCATAGCAATTCTCACTGGTATTCCTTTTAATTCATATTCAGCAAATTTTGCTCCAGGTCTAAAAGTGTCTCTATCATCAAAGTTTACGGATATTCCTTTATCTTTCAATGCTTTTACAATAACATCTGCGTGTTCAAAAATGACCTTCAGTTGTTCTTCACCCTTGTATATTGGAACAATCACTACCTGGATAGGGGCCAACTTTGGTGGTAGTACCAATCCAAAATCATCAGAATGTGTCATAATTAACCCTCCGATTAAACGGGTAGACACCCCCCATGAAGTTGCCCAAACAAATTCCTGTTTTCCTTCTTTTGAAGTGTATTTTACATCAAATGCTTTCGCAAAATTTTGCCCTAAAAAGTGAGAAGTTCCTGCTTGTAAAGCTTTCCCGTCTTGCATAAGGGCTTCTATGGTATATGTTTCTAAAGCCCCTGCGAAACGCTCACTTTCAGACTTTGCTCCCTTGATTACTGGCATTGCCATGAAAGTCTCTGCAAACTCAGCATAAATTTCTTGCATCTGTTTTGCCTCGGTCATAGCTTCATCTTTTGTTGCGTGAGCCGTATGTCCTTCCTGCCATAAAAACTCGGCTGTCCTTAAAAATAAACGCGTCCTCATCTCCCAACGCACCACATTTGCCCATTGGTTGATTAATAACGGTAGGTCTCTGTAGGATTGAATCCATCCTTTATAGGTATTCCAGATAATTGCTTCCGAGGTAGGTCTAATAATTAGTTCATCTTCTAGTTTGGCTTCAGGGTCAACAATTAATTTTCCTGGATTATTTGGGTCGTTTTTTAATCTATAATGAGTTACAACAGCACATTCTTTTGCAAACCCTTCTGCATTCTTTTCTTCAGCTTCAAATAAACTTTTCGGAACAAACAATGGAAAATATGCGTTCTGATGGCCAGTTTCTTTAAACATCAGATCCAATGCTGCTTGCATCTTCTCCCAAATGGTAAAACCATATGGTTTAATAACCATACAACCTCTAACAGCAGAATTTTCTGCTAAGTCGGCCTTTACAATGATTTCGTTATACCATTTGGAATAATCTTCTGCTCTCTTTGTTAACTTCTTACTCATAACCCAGACTTTGGCATAGATGTTGTTAAATATTTGTTATAAAATTTTTGTAGTAACTTTGGTTATCATCAAAAAAATTTAGAGCAAAACTAATGGATTTTAAGGACAGACAATGAAAGTTTTAAAATTTTTTAATGTCCTACTCTAATAATTATTCATCGTAAAAAACACACATCATGGAACGTAATTATTTTTATAGAAGATGGTCGATGTCTCTTTTGTTTCTTATTACATTAACACTGGGAACTTCTTGTACAATTTATCAAAATGTTCCAGATGATGATGGGATTTATACGACAGAGAACACCAGAAGAGAACCTGTTGTGGTAGTTGAAGATTCTGACGAACACCGCGAATATGAAAAAAATTATTTTATCAAAGAACTTGAGAAAATAGATCGAATTAATGGAACTGATATCATTACCGATATTGAAACCTACTCTTCCTACAATGATACTATTCCAGATAAAAGTATGGATAGCATCAACGAGCCAACTGGAAGGGCTTGGGGATATAACGATGGGGACAATGTAGTTATTAATATTAACCTTAACAACAACTGGGATTACGGTTGGGGTTGGGGAGGATTTTATGATCCCTTCTTTAATTCTTATCCGTGGTTTGCAGGCCCAAGATGGGGTTGGGGATGGAACCGTCCGTATTGGGGATGGGGTTGGGGATGGAATCGTCCTTTTTGGAATCCCTATTGGGGGTTCAACAGGCCTTTCTGGGGAGGAGGATTTTATGCCTATAATGGCTTTAGAATTGGAAACTACAATTACGGTAGAAGAACTGCATATAATTCTGCTTTTAACAGACGAAGTTCTTCTCTCACAAGACGGGGTTATTCCGTGGCAAGTAGGAGAGGAAATGTCTCCCAGCTCAGGAACAGGAACACTTCGGCAAGACGCCAATCAAGCTCAACCAATGTAAGCAGAAGAAATTCTTCTAGTACTGTCCGAAGAAATTCTCAGACAGCAAGAAATCGCAGTACTAGCAGTAGAAGAGTGAATAATTCTAGCTCATCTGTTAGGAGAAATAATTCGAGGTCGTACAACAGACCTTCACCTTCTAGAAGCAGGTCGTACAATAGAGGTTCATCCTCTGGTGCATCCAGATCTTCAGGGGGTGTTTCTAGAGGAAGTTCATCTCGTGGTGGTAGAAGAGGAGGGTGATTATATTTACCTTCCAATTTAATCATGGCTATTTAAACACTAATTTCTGAAGCTAAACTTAAGTTTTATTATTAAAAAAGTCACATCTAGCATTGATTAATGAGGCTAGTAATTTTCTGATCTAGACTTTTGTCAAATTCAAGATTAACTCATACAAGACAAGTAAAAAGATTCACCATAGAATATGAAAAAAATTATATTTTTTGCAGTACTATCATTAGTCAACTTTTGTGCTTTTTCACAAGCATTAGGATATGAAGATTTAGCTATTTTATTTTCCCAAAACAGCTACAATGGTAGTGCGAGATTTAACGCTATGGGAGGAGCATTTGGAGCCTTGGGAGGCGATATAACAGCCTTATCTGTCAATCCTGCAGGAGTTTCTGTTTTTAACGGGAGCCGTGCATTTGCAGCATTTCAAACTAGAAGTACAGATCATACCAGTACCTACTATGGAAGTTCTCGTGTAACGCAAGAAGAATATTTTGATTTATCGAGTGCTGGAGCAATTTTTAGTTTCTCCAACTCTGGTGATGAGGATTGGTCTAAGCTAGCCTTTGGGGTAAATTATCGCATTTTGGCAGATTTTAGTAATTCTTTTGTCTCAGCGGGAAATAGCGGAATAGCTACTTTTGATTTTTTCCCTTTTGATGTAAATACTACACCGATCCTTTATAACATAGGAAATAATCAGCAATTTTTTAACACTTATAATGGTGATATTTCTGAATTAAATTTAACTTTTGGTGGAACTTACAGAGATAAAATCCACTTGGGAGCAGGGCTGAATTTTTATGATATTACTTTTTCTCAATTTGCTACTTTAAGAGAGGAAAATAGTGATGGAAATGGCAATACATTAAATGCTAGCTTTTTTCAAGACAATTATACGGCTGGAACTGGTTTTTCGTTGAGTGCTGGATTGATTTATAAAGCAAGTAAAAATCTTCGATTGGGTATAAGCTATCAGACACCAACATGGTATTCAGAGATCATAGAAGACACCAATATTGTTGATAACGATGGCTATTTTGGAGTCACTGAAATTACAGTTTCTGAAGATCCTCAGAATATCTATCAAAATTACTCAGGTCGTTTTACGCCTAGGCAATCGTTTGATTATGCCTTAAGAACTCCTAGTAAGTTAACAACTAGTGCTGCCTTGATCTTTGGGAAGATCGGGTTGATTAGTATGGATTATATCTCTGAAAACTTTAAAGGCTTAAACTTAAATTCTGGAAATGCTGATTTTTCAAACGAAAACCTATTTTTCGATAATAATTTGAGGAGAACGAGTACTTTTAATGTAGGAACTGAGTGGCGATTCAAAAAATTAAGCTTGCGAGGAGGGTATCGATATCAGCAAAGTCCTGATGCCAATGCGATTGATTCTGATCACCTACAAGAATATTCTGCTGGTATTGGATATAACTTAGGAACTATAAAGCTGAATATTGCCTATCGCAATAATACCAGAACAGGATTGTATAATTTTTACCCTCAGTTTCCAGAAGTAGATGCGGCTGATTTGAATATTGATAATACAATTGTTACTCTGGGACTGTCCGTAAGCCTGTAAGGTATTTTGCCTGTATCTTACGCTGAGAAAAATAGCTGTTCTTATTTTTTTATTCATCGTAAGGCTTTTTTGAATGTTGCGTTAGCCCTTATGTTTGTACTATCTAAACCAAAGTTAAGTGTTTATCTTTCCATCAATATCATACAAATACGACAATCATGGAAAAAACAGTTACAAAATTAGATTACAGCGGACAAAATATTTATATTGGACTAGATACGCATTTAAAGAGTTGGAAAACGACCATACGAGTAGGCGATACATTTTACAAGACCTTCTCTCAAGATCCAAAGGCGGAGGTTTTATCTAACTATTTACAGGAGCATTTTCCAGGCGGTAATTATTATTCAGCGTATGAAGCAAGTTTTAGTGGCTTTAAAGCCCATCGTGAATTAACAAAATTAGGGATCAATAATATGGTGGTCAACCCAGCCGACATTCCAACAACAGACAAAGATCGTAAGCAAAAAGAAGATGCTAGAGACAGCCGTAAGATAGCGGAACAATTGGCAGCTTCTAGCTTGGTAGGTATCCATATACCAAATATAGAGAGTAGCGGCATCCTTTTTTGTCTTCTTTAATATTTGTTCACTCAAATTTTTGAAATTAGTGTCTGAGGTTGCATATATGCAGTTATTTGACAAAAAAGATATAGCGAATAGCACGACCCAAAGGGAAACGCCCTCCAAAAGTAATGATGCATGAGTCTTCTGTTCTTGACTAATAGGATAGTTGTTTAAACAGTAGCTGAGAATGATGTATCTTCGCACAAATTGTAAACAATGAATTTTATATTCGTTATTGTAGGATTTTTACTCCTTATTTTTGGCGGAAATTGGCTACTAAAATCGGCGGTATCCCTATCATTGAGGCTAAAGATTCCAAAAATTGTCATTGGAATGACGGTGGTCTCCTTTGCCACTTCTGCACCTGAGTTGATTGTAAGTGTTCAATCTGCGATTGATGGGTTTCCGGATTTGGCGTTGAGCAATGTAATAGGTTCTAATATAGCCAATCTAGGGCTTGTATTGGGGATCACATTACTTATTGCTAAAATTGATGTTAAGAAAAGTTTTTATACGATTGATTGGCCTATGATGTCGGCTGCTTCCTTGGTATTGTTCTTTTTTGTCTACGACGATTTGTCTATTACCAGAGGCGAAGGGGTGATTTTATTTTTACTGTTAATCATTTTTTTAGTGTTTCTACTAAAATTTCAAAAGCAAGCAGTTGTTGATGAAATGCCGGAAGATGACGAGATATTACCAGACTATCAAACTTTGTTGTTTTTTCTTATTGGAGCGGTCTCTTTGTGGGGTGGGTCTGAGGTCTTAATTCTAGGGGCTACCAAGTTAGCACTTGAATTTGGTGTAAGTGAACGATTGATAGGAATTACGATAATTTCTGTGGGAACCAGTATTCCTGAATTGGCGGCATCTGTTATTGCAATTCTTAAAAAGGAAAAAGCTATTTCTATAGGAAACCTTATTGGATCTAATATGTTTAATATAATGGCTGTCTTGGGAATTACAGCGATGGTTACACCAGTTTCAGTCATGGACAGTAAGTTGGTTTCTGTAGACCTCTACTGGATGCTTGGGATATCATTTCTTATTCTACCAATGGTATTTTTACCAAAAAAAATGCGATTGGATCAAAAAGAAGGACTTATTTTACTGGTAGTTTATACTATTTTCATTTATCAAACAATTACATAAAAAAACCCCAGACATGGTCATGGGGTTTTGTATTCTTGTGCGTTGTATTGACTAAACGTCGGCTGACTTTACTGTCTCAACAATACGTCCAGCAACTTTGTATGGGTCGGCATTGGAAGCAGGTCTTCTGTCTTCTAACCAACCTTTCCAGCCTTTTTCTACTGTAATGATTGGGATTCTAATAGATGCGCCTCTGTCTGAAACTCCATAACTAAAGTCATTGATTGATGCTGTCTCGTGCAGCCCTGTCAGTCGCTGATCGTTAAATTCTCCATAAACGCTAATATGTTCTTTTGCTACTGGTCTAAAAGCCTCACATACTTTCTCATAGGTTTCTTTACTTCCACACGTTCGAAGTAGTGTATTGGAAAAATTGGCATGCATACCAGACCCATTCCAATCGCCTTTTATGGGTTTGGGATGATATTCTATGTAGTATCCATAGTCTTCTGTTAATCTATCTAAAAGGTAACGAGCTACCCAGATTTGATCACCAGCAGCTTTGGCTCCTTTGGCAAAGATTTGAAATTCCCACTGTCCGCTTGCAACTTCTTGGTTGATTCCTTCAAAATTAATTCCTGCATCAATACAAAAGTCTGCATGACGCTCTACCAAGTCTCTTCCGTGAGTATTTTTTCCACCAACAGAGCAATAATACATACCTTGTGGACCCGGATAACCACCAATTGGAAATCCCAGAGGTAACTGGGTCTCGGTATCCATAATAAAATATTCTTGCTCGAACCCAAACCAGAAATCGTTGTCGTCATCATCAATTTTTGCTCTAGCGTTCGTTGGATGAGGTGTTCCATCGGCGTTTAGTACCTCTGTCATGACCAAGTATCCATCTCTCCTAGCTGGATCTGGGAAGATAGCCACAGGCTTTAGTAAACAATCTGAAGAACCACCTTCAGCTTGTTTTGTAGATGAACCATCAAAAGACCAAATAGGGCAATCTTCTAATTTTCCGCTAAAATCTGATTCGATCTTTGTCTTGCTTCTCATGTTTTGAGTAGGGAAGTAACCATCCAACCAAATATACTCTAATTTAGACTTACTCATTGTATTGTTTTATGAAATTAATAATGTAAACAAATATAATTCAATTCCTGTTTTTCAAGTAAAAAATGACACTCATTTATGGGTTTTTGTCAAGAAATTATTCACATTTGTTATTTTCTCAAAAAAAAGCTGCTATTTTAAAAATTTTAAATAAATATTTCAACGCTTTTTCACCTTAGGTTTGATGAAATCTATTTTTTTCTTTTTGAAGAAAAAACAATCCGTACTTTTGTTTAAAATCAGAATTTAATGAGTCAAGAGGTTTCAAAGAGATATGCTCAAAGAGGCGTTTCTGCATCTAAAGAAGATGTACATAATGCCATCAAAAACATAGACAAAGGCTTATATCCTAAAGCATTCTGTAAAATTGTTCCAGATTACTTAACCAACGACGATGAGTATTGTCTTGTGATGCATGCTGATGGAGCAGGAACCAAATCATCACTAGCATATATGTATTGGAAGGAAACAGGAGATATATCTGTTTGGAAAGGAATTGCTCAAGATGCTCTAATCATGAATATTGATGATCTTTTGTGTGTGGGAGCAACAGATAAGATTATGTTGTCATCCACCATAGGAAGAAATAAAAATGTAATTTCAGGTGAGGTGATTTCGGCTATTATCCATGGAACAGAGGAGTTAATTAAAGATTTAGAGAAGTATGGTATTACGATTCACTCTACAGGTGGTGAAACGGCTGATGTAGGTGATTTGGTAAGAACTATCATTGTAGATTCTACGGTGACAGCGAGAATAAAACGCTCGCATGTTATTGATAATGGAAATATTAAAGCAGGTGATGTCATTGTAGGATTGGCGTCCTTTGGTCAGGCTACATATGAAACAGAGTATAATGGCGGTATGGGAAGCAACGGTCTTACCTCTGCAAGACATGATGTATTTCATAAATACCTTGCCGAAAAATTCCCTGAAAGTTTTGATGCTGCTGTACCTGAAGAATTGGTGTACTCAGGTGATGTAAGATTGACAGATTATGTGGAACATTCACCTATTGATGCTGGAAAATTGGTTTTATCGCCCACAAGAACTTATGCGCCAATTATTAAAGAAATTCTGTTAAAGTATGATGCAAACGATATACATGGTATGATTCACTGCTCAGGAGGGGCACAAACGAAAATTCTTCACTTCATTGACGATTTACACATCATCAAAGACAATATGTTTACAGTTCCACCGCTGTTCAAATTAATTCAGGAGCAATCCAAAACTGACTGGAGGGAGATGTATCAAGTATTTAATTGTGGTCATCGAATGGAATTGTATGTAAACCCAGAGATTGCAAAGGAGCTAATTTCTATCTCTGAGTCTTATGATGTAGATGCAAAAATCGTTGGTCGAGTAGAGAAATCTGACACTAAAAAATTAATCATAAAGAGCGAGTATGGTACATTTTATTATCACTAGGAAAAAACGTTTCTAGATAATTTCTCACAGAAAATTGTAAATTCGCCATCCACAAAAGATAACTAATGTTAGATAAGTTACAAATTGTAAAACAACGATACGATGAGGTCTCTGAACTTATCATTCAACCAGATATTATTACCGACCAAAAGCGATATATTCAGCTCAATAAAGAATACAAAGATCTAGGCGAGGTAGTGAAAAAAGCCAAAGAATATGAGTCTTTGTTGGCGAATATTGCTGAAGCCAAAGAAATTATTACTGATGGAACTGATAGTGAAATGGTGGAAATGGCGAGGTTGGAAATGGATGAGGCGAATGCTAGGATTTCACAACTGGAAGAGCAGATTAAATTTTTGCTTATTCCAAAGGATCCAGAAGATGGAAAAAATGCAGTAGTAGAACTCCGTGCAGGAACAGGAGGAGATGAGGCGAGTATTTTTGCAGGAGATTTGTTCCGAATGTATACTAGATATTGTGAAAGTAAAGGCTGGAAAGTAGCTGCTGTTGATTTTAGTGAAGGCACGAGTGGCGGATTTAAGGAAATTCAATTTGAAGTCTCCGGTGAAGATGTGTATGGCACCTTAAAATTTGAAGCAGGAGTCCACCGTGTGCAACGAGTCCCGCAAACGGAAACACAAGGACGAGTCCATACATCGGCAGCGACCTGTATGGTGTTTCCAGAAGCTGAAGAATTTGATGTTGAAATCAATCCAAAAGATGTACGAATTGATTACTTCTGCTCTTCTGGACCCGGTGGTCAATCTGTAAACACAACGTATTCAGCAGTGCGACTCACGCACATTCCAACAGGGCTGGTGGCTCAATGCCAGGATCAAAAGTCACAACACAAGAATAAAGAGAAGGCGTTTAAAGTACTACGTTCTCGCTTATATGATTTGGAACTTGCAAAAAAGCAAGAGGCTGATGCTGCTAAGCGAGGTTCTATGGTTACCTCTGGAGATCGATCTGCTAAGATTAGAACTTATAACTACCCGCAAGGAAGGGTTACAGATCACAGGATCGGTCTTACATTGTACGACCTTTCTAACATCGTTAATGGTGATATCCAAAAAATTATTGATGAGTTAATGCTAGCGGAAAACACCAGCAAACTAAAAGAGTTGGGAGAAACAATCTAAGTATGTACCCCTAAAATATGTAATCTATTTAACAAGTAGTATGTTTAAATTACTAATTGCGCCGGATGTATTCAAGTTAATTAACTAATTGTCAAAAACGAGAAACTCCGTCCCTTCTCGTGCAAGATTATATCTCTTACATTTCTTTCTAATTGAACATCTACTGCTATCGCCAATCTGATCATCAAAAGCTGAGAGTTCTCATTATTGGGTTGATGGGGGAGTTTCAAATTTCACCATTTTTGGGGATTGACACATTAGTGATCTTACTTTATATTTGATATAGGATACGGCATTCTCCACGAATGCCATAAGCCCATAGGATAATCCTATTTTACCTCGGTAGTCCTTACCACCGATAAGGGCGAAGCCTTGTAAATAAAGAATACAGACCCTTTAGCACTTATAGGAAAAAAAGCACATATTACCTCACTGTAGGACATATTTTGTAAGACAATACATCTCAAATTGAAGCTACAAACCGAACATTAACCAGAGAACACGGCGAATTTCTGTTGGTACCGTTGGTAACTTGTTTTAGCATTTGAAAGATACTCATGATTGACAAAAATTGACCTTCTTTGGAAATGTGTCGTCCATCTCATGATATATTCCATAATAATAATAACAAACAATTTTTTTTAGATTATGCACACATATGTAAAAAAACCGCCTGTCAATCAACGACAGGTACACGAACCACAAAGACCAACAAATAGTCGACCAAGGCATGTTGACAAGCGACCAGCAGCACAAAGGATGGCAGCATTACAACGACTCGCTGCCACCCGTGCTCGTCCGCAAGACCAGAAAATCGCTCAGTTAAAAGCACTTGCAAATACTCACACGCCTGCCCAGCGGTTTCCCATCCAACGCCAACCAACCGACTTAAAAGCACAAATGGGAGCACAAC
>JABSPP010000059.1 GCA_013214275.1 Flavobacteriaceae bacterium | reverse complement strand
CAATGTTGTTTCCAGTACCAGAGGCTAACCCTTCTGTTGCAACAAACATATCTATGTCTTGTCCTACTACTGGCGAAGAAATTAAATACCAGTTGGTTGTCGGGATGTTTCTGTTGTAAATAATTGTTCCTCCAAACGTTGATTGGGCAATTAAAGTAGTTGCGGAGTTCAATGTGACTGAGTTTACTGTAACGGCTCCAGAAGCTGTTGGGTATCTAGTAAGACCAGAAGGTATCCAAATATTATCAACTGGAGATGACGGGGTACTGTTATTATCCCAGTTTGATGCTAATGTCCAATCATTGTCTGTTCCTCCAGTCCATATTTTTGAGAAAGGAATATTGTCTGCATTTTGTCTTCCTGGAGAGAAAGCTACAGAATTTCCTGTAATGGTTGAATGCTTGACAAAACTACCTGTTAAGTCAGGATCTCTCGCCAAGGCTTCGTTGTCTCCTGCATCATTTCCATAAGTTTCCGTTGCAACAGTGGTAGAAGAAGCGTCTTTTATGGTAACCGTATCTCCACCATTGTTCAACCCCAAGGCAGTTGTAGATGCCACTTGAGAAAGACCTGGAATGTTCGTTGGAGTTCCTCCTCCAAAAACCACGATGACAGCACTTGATGGTAAAATTGTTCCTTGTGGGAAGGTGTGTCTCACAGAAAAACCATCTTCAAGTGTATATCCTGATATGTCAAGATCGGCACCAGAAGCATTGTACAATTCTACAAACTCATCTTCTGAGCCACTTACAGATCCATCGCCATTGGCATCACCAGTGGATGTGTCAGGATCAGCTAGTATTTCATTGATGATCAGATTTGGGAGTTCATCGTCGGTAATAGTAACCGTATGTTGACTAATGCTTAAATTGGCTGTTCCTGAGGATACTGCAATGTCTAATATGACGGTTTCATCATCATTATCCGCATCATCATTGATGTCTAAAGAAATATTTAATGTTTCATTGGCGTCAAAAACCAATGAAGTAGTATTTAAGGTATAGTCCCCAGCTTCGGCTGTACTGGAACCATTGACTGCAATGCTAATGGTTACATCCGCATCATAATTCGTAAGAGTTACAGGAATATTTGTATTAAATGTAGTATCCGTTTCTGTTACTGGACTTGAAGAGGAGACAAAAGAAACTGCTGGATCAGAACTCGGAGGAGCACCCTCTACAGTGACATCATCCATCCGTAGCAGTCCTGCTCTAGTCGAGGTAAAATCAAAAAATAAACCAAAATTGTCATCATGGGTGTAATCTGTATTGGTTCCCGTTCCTGCGGATACCAAAGAATCAAATCCACCATCAGAGTCAATAAGTAACTCCCATTCACCAGAGGTGCTTCTAGTTACCCTCATACCTACTGAATCGCTGCTCCCCCAATCTAGGGATGAAGTAACAATAGCAACATCTGCAGATCCGTTGGTAACTTTCCATAAGGTAAGAATATCAGATGTACCAATTAAGTTAACACCCACGGCATATCCATCTACAGTTGATGAACTTAGATCCGTTTCATTTGCCGTAAGATATACCCAAAATCTGTTTGAACTGGAAGGATCCCATGATCCATTAGCCAAATTGAATTGCCACGAAATATTTTGAGTTGATAAATCTAGCGATGAAATGTCGTGATAAATATAACTTTCATCTGTAACACCTGATAGATTGTGTTTTAGAGATCGAGTGCCTGTGATAGGAGAGCTAGTAGAATTGGTCCAATCACTAGCTGTACCTTCCGTCCATCCTGATAAATCTCCGTCTTCAAAGTCATCATCGATTACTTGAGAGTAGGATGAAAACGAAATAGCGATAAATAAAATGAATGCTTGAATGTAATTTTTATTCATTATTTAATAAGTTAGGTTACATAGGGATATAAAGATAAGAATAAATGAGGTTTTCTCAACAGAATAGAATCACTTTACAAAAAGTTGATATTGTCTAGTTTTTCCTCCAGAAGAATGGAGTAAAAAGAATAAGGACTGTAAAGAGTTCCAGTCTTCCGATGAGCATTAAAAGAGAACAAAACCATTTTGCCCCTGTGGATAGATGTGCAAAATTATTCACAGGGCTTACAGATCCAATCGCAGGCCCTATGTTTCCAAGACTGGATGCTGCCGCTCCTAGAGCAGAGACAAAATCGAGTCCTAGCAGTGTTAGAATTACAGATGCGATAACAAAAATCAACATGTAAATTACAAAAAAGGATAGTATGTTAAAAACAATGGTTTGGCTAACTGCTTTTCCATCATATCTTACTGGAATAATTGCATTAGGATGTAAGGTCTTTTTAAACTCCAAAAAGCTATTCTTCAGCATAACGATATGACGCACGATCTTGATACCCCCACTGGTGGATCCTGCGGAGCCTCCAACAAAAAATAGTGCAAAGAAGATCCCCGTTGTAAAGAAACTCCACATGGTAAAATCGGCAGTAATAAATCCCGTGGTTGTGATGATAGAGGTGACTTGGAACAGGGCATGTCTGATAGCACTTTCAGTCTCTCCGAAGATATGTGGATGATGAATGGAACTCTCTAGATTAGGGTCTTTTAAAAATAAAATAATTGAAGATACGATTATTGTGATTCCCAAAATTCCGAATATATAATATCGGAATTCTTCACTTTGAATTACTTTTCTTACCTTCCCTTTTAAGGCAAAGTAAGTGAGTATAAAATTTGTTCCTGCCACAACCATAAATAATATAACAATATATTGAACAAGAGGTAGGTGATTCCAGTAGGCTAGGCTGGTGTTTTTTGTTGAGAACCCTCCTGTACTTACAGTGGCCATGGCATGGTTTATAGCATCAAACCAAGACATTCCAGCGAATTTGAGTAGAAAGAACTCGGCAAATGTTAATATTACATAGATAAGCCACAATCTTTTTGCTGTATCTGTGATTCTAGGGTGTAATTTGTCGGCTGATGGTCCTGGAGCTTCAGCCATAAAAAGTTGCATCCTGCCTATTCCTAGCAATGGGAGGATGGCAATGGTAAGGACGATGATTCCCATTCCGCCAATCCAATGTGTTGCACTTCGCCAAAACAAAATTCCTTTGGGCATGGATTCTATATCTGTAAGGATGGTAGATCCTGTGGTGGAATAGCCCGATAGGGTTTCAAAAAAGGCATTTGTAATACTGGGGATGGCTCCTGAGAATATGTAGGGTAACATTCCTGTAAGCGAGAGCGTGAGCCATCCTAGTGTTACAATAAGATACCCTTCTTTCTTTTGGATATTGGTGTTTTTAGGTTTATTGAAAAAATACAATAGTCCCCCTAAAAAAATAGTGATAATTCCTGCCAAAAGGATTCCAGAGTAGGCTTCTTCTTTGTGATACAAGCTCAATGGAATTGCAATGAACATAAACACTCCATTAAGAACCGCTGTGAGTCCTAAAAATCTATATATTATTTTTAAATTGAGAGAGATCACTAACTACCGAAATAAGTCTTCAACGGTGCTAATCGCTTCTGGCAAACAAAAAACAATCGCCTTGTCGCCTTCTCGAATTTGAAAATCTCCGAATGACATTAAGGCTTTTCCGTCTCTGATAATTCCACCAAAAACAGCATCTCTAGGGAGTTTAAGTTCTTTAATTGGCTTTTTGGTTACCTTGGCTCCGGAAAGTACCTCAAACTCGAACACCTCGGCATCTATGTTATGAAGGTTGGCTAAAGCAAGTATTTCCCCTTTTCGGATGTGTCTAAATATGCTGCTGGCTGCAATCAACTTTTTATTGATAAGTGTATTAATTCCAATGGTTTGTGAGATGTTGATATAATCCATATTCTCTACTAAGGCAATGGTCTTTTTTACGCCTTTGGATTTGGCAACTAAACACGACATGATATTGGTTTCGGAATCGCCTGTAACGGCTACAAAAGCGTCCATTTCGCGAATATTTTCTTCTTCTAACAATTCGATGTCTCTACCATCACCACAAATTAAAAGGGTATCGTTTAGTTGCTCTGCTAATTGAAAGGATTTCTCTTTTTTCCTTTCTATTAATTTTACGTTGAAGTTCTCTTTGCAAAGGTTTCTGGCAGTTTTGGAGCCAATTGAACTTCCTCCTAAAATCATCACATTTTTAATGTTTAGGTGTTCTTTGCCAACGACTGGGTAAAGGTTTTCTATGCTGTAATGTGGGACTGAAAAATAGACCTGGTCATTTAATTTATAAACGGTATCACCTCTGGGAATGATGGTTTGAGAAACCCCCTCTCTTTTGATCGCTATGGTAATAAAGTCCACATTTGTAAAGATTTCTTTTGCTTCTTTTACACTCATGTCTAGTAGGGGTGACTTGTATCCTAGGGTGGTTCCCATGACATTAAACAACCCATTTTCAAAAGTCACTGTATCGTTAAACGAAGACTGGTCGAGTAGCATTTGAATTTCTTCGGCAGCAAGTTCTTCTGGAGAAATCATAAAATCAACTCCAAATTTTTTAAAGTCAATTGAGGAATTTTCCAGAAACTCGGGATTGTCTATCCGAGCTATGGTTTTCTTAGCTCCTAAGGATTTTCCTATGACCGAAATGGTAAAGTTGGTATTCTGAGATTCTGTTACTGCTAGTAGAAGGTCGGCAGAATCTACACCAATCTCTTTTAAGAGGCTAATAGATGTTGCATCGCCTTTTTTTGTAATAACGTCTAGATGGTTGTTGATGTAATTTAATTTATCTCCATCAAAATCTATGATATAAGTGTCTTGCGACTCGTATGACAATAGCTTAGCTAAATGAAACCCTACATCACCGGCTCCCGCAATAATAATCTTCATGTTATGGTTGTAAACTGGTACAAAGATATGATACTTGCACAAGTTTACAAAAGTTATGATACAAACCACCTATGAATAACGTATGCGCTTTATTTTGTTTAATTAGTTCCTATTGATAACAAATCTCTTCAACCAAGCGATTCTAGTGGTATTCCTTTTGATCGAAATGGTATAATGATCTGGTCTAAATGTTTATGATTTAATCGTAACGCTATTCTGAAGCCTGCGTTAGGGATAGCAGCGGCATCCTTTTTTGCTCTGTGAAGGTAAAAAAGATACAGCGGATAGCCCGACCCGGAGGGAAACGCCCATAGACAACTACGCATGAATTTATTTCAAAGCAACTTCTGTAAAGTACAGATCTCAATGGCCTCTTTTAATGCCTTGAACTTGTCTGAATAAGTTGGGATGAATTCTTGGGCAATATACCCATCAAATCCTGTATCTACTATGGTTTTGATGATTGCCGGGTAATTTAGTTCTTGGGTGCTGTTAATCTCATTTCTTCCTGGAACACCGCCTGTGTGGTAGTGGTCTATGTGATGATGAAACTTTTTTATGGTATGGATAAGGTCTCCCTCCATAATTTGCATGTGATAAATATCGTATAACAACTTAAAATTGGCTGATCCTATTTTCTGGGAAAGGCTTACGCCCCAAGGGGTGCGATCGCATTGGTAATCTTTGTGATCTATTTTACTGTTTAGTAGTTCCATTACGAGTGTGACGTTCTTTTTTTCGGCAAGTTTTACAAGTGGGTCTAGACCAACAGCACAATTTTCAATTCCTTCGTTATCTGATTTCCCATTGCGGTTTCCCGAGAAAACAATGACTCTTTTGATCCCAGCATTGGATGCTTTGTTAATGAGATCTCTGTAGTTTCGCTGTAATGAGGAATGATTTTTTACATCATTAAATCCATTTTGGATGTCTGCAAATACATCGGTTCCAAGAGAACATTCTAGATCGTACTTACAAACTGTTTCCCACTCTTCTGGACGAAGAAGGTCTATGGCTTTAAGCCCAAGTTCTTTGCTTTTTTGAGCTAATTCTTCTAAAGGGATGTCTTGATAACACCAGCGACAGGCGGAGTGATTCACCTTGGCATGGGTCGCTTTTTCTTGTTTACCTGGTGCTTTTGTGTCTGTACAACTAGATAGGAGGGAGTTGGGTATGACAATTCCTCCTAACCCAAATCCAAGACTTTTGACAGCGTTTCGTCTTTTCATTCGTTTAAATTTTTACTACCTGTTTTGTATTTATTTCCTTTTTGCCAAGGAATTGATCGATTTACCTGTCTTCTTTTAAGGATTTCGTCTGTTTAAATTTTGATTATCTTTATGTGTGGGTTATTTGTAAAATATAATTTCACACATCCGAGATAAAAATAGTACATTTAATATCTATAAAAAATGTTTCGTTGGAAAAAAGAACTATCAAATTTTGGGCGCAAGATGATCGCCCTAGAGAAAAATTGCTTGCGAAGGGGAAAACTAGTCTTAGTAACGCAGAACTCATTGCTATTTTAATAGGCTCAGGGAACAAAAATGAAAGCGCTGTTGACCTGTCAAAAAGGATTCTACAATCTGTAGACAACAATATTCATCAGCTTGCCAAATTATCTGCTGAGAAGCTCATGTCTTTTCATGGAATTGGTGAGGCAAAGGCAGTTTCAATACTTACGGCATTAGAACTTGGAAAGAGAAGACAGTATGAGTCTAGTGCTGAAATGCAAAAAATTTCTTCTAGTGAGGATGTTTTTACACTGATGAAGCCTATTTTTTCAGACAAGAGTCATGAAGAGTTCTGGGTAATTTATCTGAATAATTCCAATAAAGTGCTAACAAAGGAGTTGTGTAGCAAGGGCGGTATGACGTCTACAATAGTAGACATTCGTTTATTGTATAAGAGAGCACTGGAGTTGTCTGCTATTGGAATTATCGTTTGTCACAACCATCCTTCTGGTAATGTGAAACCCAGCGAGCAGGATAAGATCCTTACCGACAAGGTGAAAAAAGCGGGAAATAGTTTAGATATTCAACTATTGGATCATTTAATAATTGGTGAAAAGTCTTATTTTAGCTTCGCTGACCAAGGCGAAATTTAATCCAAGATTACCAATTTGATTCTTGTTTATACTCATAAAATTACTCCCAGAGTTCGTTATATTTTTAGACATCTCTTTTCTAGAATTTTGCTTGTGAAGGTAGATTTTACCTCTAAAATTGAGGAGTTTGTTGCTTATAATGGACCCAAAATGAGTTATACCAAGGTTCCTCTAGGAAGCGAGTTTTTTTTGCGCAGTCATGGGTTATTGTTTGATCAAGGGGTGAGTGATATCGAAATTAAAATGGTCCAATGGGACGATGTTCCTTGCTTTTTTAAGGTAGGATCAAAATCGAGTATTCCATATGATATTTTTGCTGCAAGTTTCTTTTTGATTACCAGATACGAAGAATATTTACCACATGTAAAAGATCATTATGAACGATTTAATGCGGAGCAAAGCATCGCATATAAATTCCAATTTTTAGAGAAGCCTATTGTAGATATTTGGGCAAAAAAAATGAGCGTTGTACTTTTAGAAAAGTTTCCAAATTTTGAGTTTCCTGAAAGGACATTTAAATATATCTCGACTTTGGATATTGATAATGCCTTCGCTTACAAGTACAAGAGTTTTATTCGTTCGACAGGAGGGCTTATCAATGATTTTTTTCGTTTGAATCTGAGGGTTTTTTGGGATCGCCTTACTGTATTGTTAGGAATTCGAAGGGATCCCTATGATATTTTTGACCAGCTACTATCACTCAACTCTGATTATAAAATCAACAGTATTTTCTTTTTTTTAATTGCAGATTATACCTCGTTTGACACAAATGTTTCTCCTGCAAAAAATAGATTTCGACTCCTTATAAAGCATATTTCTGACTATACTAAAGTGGGCTTGCACCCTTCTTTTTACACTATGAAAAATGTAGGGATCATGAAAAAAGAAAAAAACAGATTGGAGGGGATTACCAACATGCAAACAAAACGATCCAGACAGCATTACTTAAGATTTAGTTTGCCTGAAACCTACCAACAACTGATTGACCTTGAAATTGAAGAAGATTATTCTATGGGATATGCCAGCCATGTAGGCTTTAGAGCAAGCACTTGTACTCCATTTTATTTTTATGATCTAGATTTTGAAATTCAAACCCCTCTTAAGATTTTTCCTTTTGTATTGATGGATACCACGCTTAACGACTATATGAAATTAACTCCCAAGCAGTCTTTAGGAAGAATCAAAGACCTCTATATGGAAGTTAAAAAAGTCAACGGAACTTTAATCACTCTTTTCCACAATGAAAGTATCAGTGGTTACATGCGTTGGAATGGGTGGCAACGCGTATATCAAACGATGTTGAAACTTATAGATCCTGCAAATGATTAGGTTGATTCACAGTACGTCGCTCGATGTACAAAAATATGATCCCTGTATCTCAGAATCTCAACAGAGCCTCGTGTATGCGTAT
>JABSPP010000058.1 GCA_013214275.1 Flavobacteriaceae bacterium | reverse complement strand
CCAAAATTACAGGAGATTGCTGCTTTTAGGGAAACAACCTTAGTTGGTCATTACAATGATGTACCACATCAGTTCGACGGGAAGCGGTATGGTGGTTATTACACGCAGGAACAGATCAAAGAAATTGTTGCCTATGCAGAGGCACGTCAGGTGACTATTATTCCTGAGATTGAGATGCCTGGTCATTCACAGGCTGCCATTGCTGCATATCCAGCATTGGGATGTACTGGGAATAAGGTAAAAGTTGCGACCAAATGGGGAGTGTTTGAGGAAATATACTGTCCAAAAGAATCTACCTTTAAATTTTTAGAAGATGTCATTGACGAGGTGGTTGAGTTATTTCCTGGTAACTATATTCACATTGGTGGTGACGAAGCTCCCAAAACACGATGGAAGAACTGTCCTCACTGCCAGAAATTGATCAAAGAGAAGGGATTAAAAGACGAGGATGAACTACAGCGTTATTTTATTGAACGAATGGAAAAGTACCTCAATTCAAAAGGAAAGCAACTTATCGGCTGGGATGAAATTTTAGAGGGTGGTTTAACTCCCAATGCAACTGTGATGTCATGGCGAGGAACTAAAGGAGCTATAGAGGCTGCTCAGGCAGGGCATTATACGATTATGACGCCTACTTCGCACTGTTATTTTGACTATTATCAGTCTGACAACGAGAAGGAACCACTAGCTATTGGAGGATTTCTACCATTAGAAAAAGTATATGGATTTCATCCTATTCCTAAAGAACTAACAGAAAAAGAATCGAGGTATGTTTTAGGAGCACAGGGCAATGTTTGGACAGAATACATGCCCAATGAAAAGAATGTTGAATATAGGGCATTTCCAAGAATGATAGCACTTAGCGAAGTAGTCTGGTCGAAAGCTGAAAATAAGGACTATACAGATTTTATTAATCGGCTAGAGCTATATCACAAGCGGTTGGATGCATGGAATGTGAATTACGCCAATCACCTTTATGAAGTGACAGGCGAATTAAAAAATCATCGTGATCAATTGACCTTTGAACTAGATTGTCCTTCCAATTCCTATCCTATTTACTTCTCCGTTGATGGAAGTGACCCTTTTCTTAAATACAACCGTCCAATAGATGTTAATGCTTCTATGCGTATTAAAGCGGTCGTTAAAGACGGAAATCAAAAGCTAGGCAGGGTGTTTACTCAAGAGATCAATTTTCACAAAGGAATTGATGCAGAGATTCGTATTAATGAAGATCCGCATCCCTCCTATAATGCTGGTGGTAAAGAAGCATTGATAAATGGTATTACAGGAAGTAATCAACGTTATGGCGATAAGGAATGGTTGGGGTTTTGGGGAGTGAATATCAAAATCACTATGAAGTTTAGGCAACCGAAGAAACTCAATAAGATTAAAACACGGTTTTACAATGGTCATGGACAATGGATTTATGCTCCAAAGCATATCGCAGCTAGAATTATTTTAGAGAATGGCGATGTTGTTGCGAACAAGTTTATCGTGAATCAAGGAGACATATCCCCTATCATACCAGTAGATATGAGATTTTCAACACGCTCTCCTATGGTTGCAAAGGAAATTGTTCTTATGATTCCTAACTACGGAGAAATTCCTGAAGGAAAACAGGGAGCGGGACATAAGGCATGGACCTTTATTGATGAAATTGTTATAGAATAGATTTGTATTTTAACATACGCATTTTTGCAAATGATTGAAGAATTTCTTGAAACAATGATCCTTTGGGGCGCGACTATGAATCTTTTGAACGACTAAACTAAAAAAAATGTTCTTCACTACTGAGCATCATCCAAACACATTCAAATCAATCTATACAAATGATCGTAGAAATCTGTGCAAATTCATATCAATCAGCGATGAATGCTGAGAAAGCTGGTGCTCATCGCATTGAACTTTGTTGCGAGTTGGCTGTGGGAGGTATTACTCCATCGTATGGGTTGATTAAAAAAGTAATACATGATATTACAATTCCTGTTCATGTGTTAATTCGACCTCGTAGTGGTGATTTTATGTATTCTAATGAGGAATTTGAAATCATGAAGCATAACATTAAATTATGTAAAGATCTTGGTGCTAAGGGCATTGTATCAGGAATTTTAAATTCTAATCTGACGATTGATATTAAAAGAACGCAAGAATTGGTAGAACTTTCAAAACCTATGGCTTTTACGTATCACCGGGCATTTGACTGGGTGGTAAATCCGATAGAAAGCCTTGAACAATTGGAACAAATTGGAGTACATAGTGTGTTGACTTCAGGGCAGGAACTTTCTGCAGAAAATGGCATTTCCTTGTTAAAAGAATTAAAAGGCCAAACGAGGATAACTATGATTCCAGGGGGAGGAATACATAAAGATAATGTACAATTATTTTTGGATGCTGGTTTTAGTGAGATACATCTGTCGGCAACAAAACAACGTCAGACCATAGAAGTTCCCAGAATTCCTATGAATAGCCTAAAGCATTATGAGGAAACACAACAAACCATTTCTGATATTGAAATCATTAAGAATATTATCTCTAAGATAAACGCCTAAAAAACTTAGCGTGTTTTCACCGCGCGTTAGGGATAGCAGCGGCATCCTTTTTTGCTTAAAAAGAGCAAAAAAGATAGAGCGGATAGCCCGACCCGTAGGGAACGCCCTAAATAATACTTAAGATGTGGTATATCATTTTACAATCAGAGCTCTTAAAAAGATGTTTAATAACTTTTGGTGCAATTTCCTAAATTACAAATTCTTAGTCTTTAAAGAACATGTTAGGATATTGTTTTTCTGGATCTCTACCCAAAAACTTAATATAAAAAGTTGACTTTAAAAATGCCAATCCGTAGCCGAAAAATTGGATGAATAGTGCTATAACGGTCAAAAAACCGACCGATAGACTTTTGTACTTGACTACTGAATCTAAAAAAACAAGTGCCATGTACACTAATAATGGTAGGATAACATATGGATTAACGATAAGAGCTGCGAGTAGGGATGTAATGACAAAAAAGACAAATAATGTTGGAAACCAAAAGGTCATTTTTTCTGTTGATGGGTGCCTTTTACTCAGGAAAGGTCGCACTGTACCAAACTTCTTTACTTGACCATAAAACTTTTTCCACGAGATTCTGCGTTTGTGAAATACCTCAGCTCCTGGTAAAAAACCAGTTGTAAAACCAGCTTTTAGGATGCGCTGAGATACATCTGGATCTTCTCCGGGATGGACTCTAGAAAATCCTTGAGTGACTAGAAAAGCTTCTTTAGAAATCCCCATGTTAAAGCTTCTGGGCTCAAATTTCTGAATACTTTTCTTACTTCCTCGGATACCACCTGTGGTAAGAAAGGAAGTCATTGCGTAATTAATGGCTTTTTGTACATTGGAAAAACTCTCATGAGCTGTATCTGCTCCACCAAAACAATCCAAATAATGCTTCTCCAAATAGGTGTTTATTGTAGATAAATACTTTGAGGGAAGAATTACATCAGAATCAAGGATAATAAAGTAGTTTCCCTTGGCCTTGCGCATACCAAAATTTCTAGAGTCCCCAGGTCCGCTATTGGACTTATAGAAGTAGGAAATATTTAGTTGTTTTTTATACTTCTTGACAACTTCTTCTGAGCTTTCTTGAGAACCGTCTTCTACAATTAGGATTTCGTATTTTTCCTGAAAATCTTGATGCGTGAGACTTTCTAACAATTCATCAATCTCATTTGGACGATTGAACACAGGAACAATAATGGAATAGCTGAGTTTTTTCAAAGAAGTATTTTACATTTATGGTGTCGCTAGAAGATTCCAAATGTACAAAAACATCTACATAAAAAAACGTCACGCATAGCGTGACGTTTTCAAAATTTGATTAGTGATTTCTTATTTCTTAATAATTTTATAGGTACCCGTAGTATTTCCTACTTGTACTTTTACCATATAAATTCCTCCTTTTAACGTGGATAAATCTATGGAAGCATTAGAAACATTAGGAGTGGTTTTAAATACCTCTTGCCCTAATAAGTTATAGATAGTTATACGTTGAACGTTTTCTAAAGCACTAAAATTCAGATCTTGTTCTACAATTGTAGGATACAATTTAAACCCTTCGATGGACTCATTAGTAGAACCTAATGATGTAGTCGTAATTTGGAAATTGTCAATAAAGAAGTCATTATCCTCATTATCCTCTTCAGAGCCAGAGGATGCATAGTATGCAAACTGAACAGTATCTCCATAGCCCGAGAGCACTATTTCTTGAGCACGCTGCCCTGTATTACTTATTGCAGTAGTAGCATCCCAACGGGTAAGTTCTGTCCAGTTGGCTCCGTTATCTTCTGTTACCAGCAATGCAACATAATCATCAGATCCCAAAGTTCCAGATGATGTAGTATTCCATTCCACTAACCCAATATCGAAATTTAGGTAATAAGTGACTCCTGAAAGGTTAAACTCAGGAGATATGAGATACTCATAAGTATCTGTTCCATAAATATTAACACTTGCAGATCGTCCGTTTGGATGACTCGTATCATTTACAAAGTCGTCACCTGTAAAACTAGAAGTAGTTCCGCTAGGTGTGCCATAGGCTCCACTTGCTTCTGTCCATAGCGAAGGTGGATAGGTGTCAAAAGTTTGTAGATATGGAACAATATTTTCTGTTGTAAAACTCCACTCGGCACATCCAGTCGTACTACCTCCCGAATTTCTAGGAACAACCATCCAATAGTATGTTGTGCTATAACTAATGTCTGAAATCTCTACTGACGTTGCAGAAAGGTCTCCTAAAAAAGTAAGGTCTCCAGAAGTAGTTCCCCAGAATACTTCATAACTCCCTGCTGCATCACCAGTGGTCGGTGCATCCCAAGCTATCGCGACATTTCCATTAGAAAGTATTTCTACATCCACAGCTCCATCGGCAGGTGTAGGATTTGAAGCACAGTCAGGGGCAGTTGCATCAGCAATTAAATCTACATCATCAATGTACCAATTATCACCATTATCATTTGTCATTACAAATGCCACGTAAATAGGTACATCATTATAGGCAGATAGATCAACATAGTGAGCACTGTATAAAGTTCCAAAATCTGCTTCCGCTTGTGTATCTACAATAGTAAAATCAGCATGCGTGGTTTGAGAAGCTGTTGAAACTCGAATTGTATAAACTGACCCATAGGATGATTCAAATATCTGTTTCTGTTGAAAGGTTAAAATATTTGCGGCAGCGGTTGGTGTGAACTGAGGAGTCACAAGCCAATCTTCTGCCTCATTAGCTACACTTTCATATCGAACGTATGCTGCTTGTGAACCACTAGCAGCACTAGTTGATGTTGTCCAATCATAGACATCACCTTCACCGTTGGTTCCTCTAAAAGAGGTCCAGTCTGTTGGCGGTACGCCCGTTTCAAATCCCTCCGGAAAGACTTGAGCTAGCATGGAGAAACTCGTGAGTAAGAACGCACATAAAAGAGTAATTTTCTTCATAAAAAAGTTATTTAGTTAGTTAATAGACCGCCAAATTACTTTTTTTTACAGAAATAAGCTAATAATAACTTTAAAAAATAAGTACTATTATCAACTTTTGAATATTTTGCGAAATATATCAGAAAATAGGATGATGTAGCTTTTCTAAGCTTCCGTAAAGCGATCCATCACAGCGTCACTTACTCCCATATTTGAAAATCCCCCATCGTGAAATAAATTCTGAAGGGTCACTTTTTTAGTCAGATCAGAGAAAAGTGATATGGTATAATCTGCACATTCTAGTGCAGTTGCGTTCCCTAGAGGCGACATCTTTTCTGCGTAGGCTAAAAATCCTTCAAACCCCTTAACACCACTTCCAGCTGTAGTGGGTGTTGGCGACTGAGAAATAGTATTTACCCTTACTTTGTGATCGCGTCCAAAGAAATATCCAAAACTGCGGGCAATACTCTCCAGGTAAGCCTTGTTATCTGCCATATCGTTATAATCTGGAAAAACGCGTTGCGCTGCCATATACGTAAGCGCAACAATACTCCCCCATTCATTCATCGCTTGTTTGTTATACAATACATTCATGGTCTTGTGAAACGAAACCGCAGAAACATCCCAACCTTTGGTGGTGAAGTCATATTTTGGGTCTGTGTAGTGTTTTCCCTTGCGTACATTTACAGACATTCCTATGGAATGTAGTACAAAATCTAATGTTCCCCCCAAGATCTCCATAGACTTCTCTACTAAATTGTTAAGGTCGTCCATAGAAGTTGCATCAGCAGGGATCAACTTGGAGTTTGTCTGAGCTGCTAAATCTTTAATACCTCCCATTCTCATAGCAATTGGTGCGTTGGTCAGTACAAACTCTGCACCTTCATCATACGCTCTTTCGGCTGTTTTCCATGCAATTGAATTCTCATCCAATGCTCCAA
The DNA here is from genome assembly GCA_013214275.1 of Flavobacteriaceae bacterium. GTDB lineage: Bacteria > Bacteroidota > Bacteroidia > Flavobacteriales > Flavobacteriaceae > Polaribacter. The sequence continues at coordinate 2,062 of JABSPP010000058.1, read as the reverse complement.
AAATGATTCCTTTTTTTCCTTTTAACAAATTGTAAGACATGCCTGTAGTTTTAGTTGATATTACATGCGGCTAATATACTTTTTAATTTTTAGATGACGCTTTACAAACCACAGTCATATTACCGCACATGTATGTGTTAATTTTAGGGGCGTTTCCCTGCGGGTCGCGCTATCCGCTATATCTTTTTTGCTCTTTTTAAGCAAAAAAGGATGCCGCTGCTATCCCTAACGCAGCATTCAGGAAACCTTTTTAGTGAGATAATGATTCAAACATCACACCATATAAAATCACTATTCGTTATCAAGAGGTATTAGAACAAAATTGAGAGTATACGTGGTCATAGCTCATTTAATAGTGAATATCACATTCTTAAAACCACATTCAAAATCTACCATCGTAGAGTTCCAATCTTAGTTCAGTAGCTCTTTAGCATGCACTAAAGCGCTATCCGATATATCTTTGCCACTCAACATTTCAGCAATTTCAATAATTCTTTCGTCTTCTGTTAGTTGTTTTAACTGTGTAATTGTTGTTCCCTCGTGCTCTACTTTAAATACCTTGTAATGCTGATTTCCTTTGGCTGCAATTTGTGGCAAGTGTGTAATGGTAATCACTTGCATATTTCCACTCATTTGATGCATGATAGAGGCCATTTTATTTGATATTTCTCCGGAGACACCTGTATCAATCTCGTCAAAAATAATAGTAGGTAACTGGCTATTTTCCGACAATAGCTTTTTAACAGCCAACGTAATACGAGATAATTCACCACCCGATGCCACCTTTTTGAGTTCGCCAAAATGTGCTCCTTTGTTCGCTGAAAAAAGAAATGAAATCTCATCCTTCCCATTTTTTAGATAAGATGAGGTCAATTGAATTTCGATAGAAAATGTCGCCTGAGTCATTCCTAAATTGCTCAGAATAGTTTCTAGACTTCGGGTAAGTTTTGGCACAACCGACTTCCTAGATTGTGAAATTTCTAATGCTACATCGTCTAGTTTTTTGGCAATTTCTTGCACACGACTTTCCTGTTGCTGAATGATCTCATCTGCATCTTCCACCATGGCTACTTTTTTTGACAGATCTTCCCAAATCTGGAGTAATTCCTCGTTGTTATTCACATAGTGTTTTTTCTGGAGGGAATAGATAAGCTGCAAGCGATCATTGATTTCTAAGGCTTTTTCTGGACTAAACTCCACATGGTCATTTGCATTTTCCAAGTCTATGATGACATCATCGAATTCAATTTTAAGACTTGACATTCTAGATAGCAGAGTTTGATATTCCTCTGAATAAGCTGAGATTCTTGAGAGTTTGCTTTCCAATGTATAGAGAAGGTGCTGAATCCCAATTTCCTCATCTTGCGTTATCTGAAGAGCTTCTGATAGGGTTAATTTAATCTCTTCTACATGATTGATTTTCTCTAGTTGCGCTTCTAATATTTCTTGTTCTTCTATCGATAGGTTTGCATCCTCTAGCTCATGAAACAAATGGAGATGATAATCATATTGTTGGTTCGCCTCACGTTGCTGTTGTACAAGTAATTCTAATTTCTTTTTTTCAGATTTGTACTGTTCTAATCCTCTTTTATACGAGGATAACTTAGGTTCATTTCCAGCAATGACATCTATGAAGTACAACTGAAAATGATGATCGGAAAGCTGTGATGTCTGATGTTGCGAATGAATATCTATAAGTCTAGATTTTAATTCATTTAAACTGTTTAAGGTTATAGGTGTGTCATTTACAAAAGCCCTTGACTTTCCTGACGGCAGGATTTCCCTTCGAATGATCGTTTGCGCATCATAGTCTAGATCTAAGATTTTAAAAAAAGAAGATAAATGATATTTTTGGATATCAAAATGAACTTCAACAACGCATTTCTTTTGAGTATCCTTGAGCATAGAGGAGTCTGCTCTCTTTCCTAGCGCAAGTCCCAAAGCCCCTAAAAGAATAGATTTTCCGGCACCTGTTTCCCCAGTTATAATAGACATCCCCGATTGAAAATCAATAGAGAGCTCTTCTATAAGAGCATAATTTTTTATGGATAGCGACCTGAGC
>JABSPP010000057.1 GCA_013214275.1 Flavobacteriaceae bacterium | reverse complement strand
ACTCCTTTGGGGACAATATAAAATTCTCCAGGGTTTACCGTAACTGTTTGATCTTTTAATTCCAATTTTAGCTGTCCTTGAATCACCATAAACAATTCGTCCTCGTTGTCATGCTTGTGAAAGACAAATTCGCCTTGAATTTTAGCTAATAAAATCTGCTGACCGTTTAATTTCCCTATTCTTTTCGGCGACCATTGATCTGTAAATAGGTGCAATTTTTCTTGAATATTAATCACTTTGCTCATTGTACAAACATACAAAAGTTCAACATTCTATCTTCTGTGAAGACAATAAATAGACTTTACAAGCCTTGATGCTATTATTTAAAGATGCTCTCTCACTGTTTAGGATGAATATCATTGAGTCATTTTTACTTCTGAAGTAATGTCATTCCTGAAAATCAGGATGATTGACAAACCCATGGTCAGTTAAAGTCAATAAAAAGGCTTTAAGACTGGCCTTCTCTTCGGAGGATAGCTGTACACCTCCTTGGTCAATGCTCTTCATCAAAGGGTCGATAGTAGGAGAATTTTGCAGTCCTTCGCTGTAGAAATCAATAACTTCATCTAAGGTAGTAAATCGACCATCATGCATGTAAGGTGCGGTAAAAGCTAGATTTCGTAAACTAGGAGTTCTAAATTTACCATGGTCATTTGGATCACCTGTGACAGCTCCTAAGCCCAGGTCTGTAAAAACAGCATCTAGTCCGTTATTGTGAAAACCGTTATCAGTCCACAACGGATTGTTCTCACCACCGTGACAGTGAAAACAGTCCCCTTTATCTTCACGTGTAAAAATATCAAATCCGTCCATTTCTTGGGGGCTAAGCGTTGTGCTTCCCATAAGGTAATGATCAAATTTGGAATTGCCAGAGATGAGTGTTCTTTCAAATTGGGCAATAGCCTTAGCAACGAGGCTTGAGTCGATGGTTGAAGTGCCAAAGGCATGTAAAAATAGTGTGGGATAGTCCGTATCCTGCTGAAGTTTCAAGGCAACGTCAGACCAGTTGCTGTGCATTTCAATGGGATTTTGAACAGGTTCTAAGGCTTGTTGCTCAAGACCTAGTTCTTTACCATCCCAGGCAAATCGATCACTAAAATTCCAGGCTAAATTAAATAACGGCATCGAATTTCTTGTCCCAACACTGCCATCAATACCGTTGCTGAATTGGGAGTTGTCTGTGAATGCGTTCCTTGGATTGTGACAAGAAGCACAAGATTGAGAATGATCGCCAGAAAGTCTTCTATCAAAAAATAGCTTCTTCCCCAAGGCGATTCCTTCTTCTGTTAAAGGGTTGTTGGTTGGAATCAGAGGGTCGATTAAACGATCTTGAAATAATACGGGGATATCTAGAGTTGCTGGTATGGGAATGTACGTTTGGTCACCTGAATTAGCATCTGAACAAGCCATCATACAAAAAAAACCAAAAAAAAGAAGGAGGAATGTTTTCATTTATTCTTGAGTTATACTAATAAGGCTAAACGCAGAAGCTCCGTTTTGACTCATCTTAATCTGGGCATCATAATTAGACATTAACATGGTATTCAGTTCACTTAAATCCCAAAGGTGAGGGTTAGAAAACCACTCATAAAGATCCATTTGAATATTCACTTGGGTATTGACACCTACAGTTACCGATCCCAAGCTGATTTTAATAGAGGTGTCTTGAGGTTCATTGGTACCTGTCATATCAAAAGCACGAATCACATGATAGTTATAGGGATCGTCGTCATTATTACTGTTTTTATAAGTGCCATCTAACTGCATGTAATGGTATCCACCACCCAATTGAGCTGGCACATCAAAACTAGCTGTATTTAAATCGTTGTAAATTCCATCTTGATTGTCTGCATTGTTAAACCCAAACCGGATACTCATGGTATATTCGCCAGGGATGATTTCATCTGCTGTGGAATAAGACAAACTTTCATCGTCCATGATATCGATTAAATGATAACCTGTTAGCATTGCATCTACACCACTTTCATGGGTTAATACAATATCAGAAATCAAATACCGAAGCCTTGTAATTCTGATGTCATCACCATTTTCATTGATAAATCTTGAGGTGTCAATAGCTGAACTCGTAACTTCTTGTCCGTTCCAGGTATGACTAAAATTTAAGCTGATGTTTACAGGTTCTAAGGTAATATCACTATCCTTGCTACACGACCAAAATACGATCGCGAAAGTAAAAAGATAAATGAGATAAAATTTCTTCACTGGTTTAAATTAAAATGAACTACTTCATTGGAGTATTTGCCTTTACTTTCCCAAATCTCTATGAGGGATTCATCCGTTTATTTTGATAATGAATAGATCGGTGAATCCACTATTTTCCTCCAAATCACCGTCAGAGCTGCTGGTCTCTCCAACCATCACCACAGATCCATTTGAAAGTTCCAGAGCATCATAACCAAAGTCAATTTCTGATCCACCAAAGGTATGTTGCCAAGTCAATTCTCCGTTGTTATTCACTTTTACAATCCAGGCATCGTTTTGCCCTTGATTTGAGGTTAAATCCCCATCAGAGCTTCTGGAGCTTCCAGCGATAAGAAATCCACTGTCCATGGTTGATTTAATAGACCTTGGTACATCAAAATTAGTTCCGCCGATTGTCTGTTCCCAGATAAGATTTCCGTCTTCTGAAAGTTTAATCAGCCAAACATCTGCTGCGCCATTGTTTTGACTTACATTCTGATCTGAGCTACGAGTGTCACCTACAATAAGATAGTTCCCATCTGAGGATTCTGAGACTCCTCTGGCTTCATCAATCTCTGATCCACCAAAAGAATGCTCCCATACTAAACTTCCATCAGAAGTCACTTTTATAATCCAAAAATCATAGGTTCCTTTATTTTCAGAAATATCAACATCGTTGCTGTCTGATGACCCAACAATAATAAATTCGTTGTTACTCGTTTCTACAATGCTATTTGGAGTGTCTGTGAATGACCCTCCAAAAAAACGAGACCAGATGAGGTCTCCCGTCTCTGATACTTTGAGAACCCAAAAGTCACCACCAGCGTGTTTTGAGTGATTTCTATTGAAATTCCCTTCTCCTCCTGATGCAGTAACATCTAAAACTCCTGCTAACAGGAAATGGTTATCTAAGGTTTTCACAATACAGATTCCTTGGTCAGAACCCGAGTATCCAAAGTTTTTTTGCCAACTCAGATTTCCCTCAACATCTGTTTTAATGAGCCAAAAATCTCGTAATCCGTTGTTGGAGCTAAGATCTCCGTCGTTGCTGGCACTATATCCTAAAAGAGCAAAACCACCGTCTGGAGTTTGAATAAGAGAGCTTCCTCTGTCATCATTGGAACCGCCATATGTTTTACTCCATTCTAGTTGCGCATCAGCAGAGAATTTAAGTAACCAAAAATCGAAACTATTATCTAATTTACCAGTAACATCTCCATCGTTACTTTGAGTGTACCCTAAAACTGCAAATCCTCCATCAGCAGTAGTCACAACAGATTTGGCAACATCGTTTAGTGTTCCTCCCAAGCGAATAACTTGAGCAGAAGAATTGACAGGGTTTTCAGGAAAATACTGCTTTTGGCAGGCTATAATCCAGAAAAGGATCAGCCAAAAGAAATGATTCTGGACCTTCATTGTTGACTCTTTCTAATTACAAAAAAACCATTATCAATATCACTTACAATGATATTTCCACTAGGAAAAAAAGGGTACACATTCCATACCCCGTTGAAGGAAGTTGCATTATTTTCTGGATACGTATCAAAAAATCCCATTTCGGAGATGGAACCACTGGCTATATTGGCTAAATCAATCATTCGAACGCCCGCAGTGTAGTTGGATAGATACAGAAGTTCTTCTTTAACGTATCCGTTGTGATCGATAGCAGCAGTAGGTCCGTAATAATCCATGTGAAAAATGGGATTGTCTAAATCACTAAAGTCAAAAATAATATTTCTTGTGTTGATCCCAAAGTTACGTTCATCCAACTCATCGCCTAGAATAAAATATCTAAAGTCCTCAGTAAACCATCCTTGGTGAGTATAACCGATGTTTGCATAATCAATTGTAGAAATCCTTGTGGGATTCGTTTTATCGGTAATATCAACAATGACAACTTCATTCTCGTTACTTCCTATTAAAATTTCTTGACCAGTATAATCTGTATCAGGACCATTATAGGTGATCACTTGGGCGTCGTGGGAGTATGCATCGTTGGCATATCCCCCAGCAGCGGTGGGATTTAAAGGATCTGAAATATCTACAAAGTGGGGCCCTCCCGAGAATGTTGTCGTACCTACTGCATAAGCATAGGCATTGTCTTCATTAATTACAATATTATGTGCTCTTCCAAATCCATTATAAACAGCATCAGCAGAAAAAGTAACGGGGGCATTTGTGATATCGATATCTCTAAGTTTTGTTAAATCAAAGACTTGCATCCCGTGATTGCTTGCTTCACTCACTATAAGAGCAAAAGTTCCGTATGTTTTAACATCTCTCCAAATACTATTTACTGTATTGGTAGGTAAATGACCTAAGACTATGGGGTTGATCCCGTCTGTAATGTCAATAAAAGAAGTTCCCACGCTAGTACACATGAGTGCGTATTCTTTTTGCGTGTTGGGATCTACCCATCCCCAACAGTCGTTTCCTGAGGTTTCTGGTCCATTCAAAGAGTCTAAAGAGATATGAGAAACTAGATCATATCCGTTACAAGGATAGATTCCTGCCATACCCCCACTGCAAGGAAAGGCTACAGGAACAGGTTCAGTAATTACTGGATTGAAGGTAGGAAGATCCGATTTCTCACAGGAAATTAAAAGAATGACAAAAGATAAAAGCGTTACTGATTTTTTGATCATGAAGTCTCTCTGAAATTATACGATTTATTTTAAACAGCTTAAGAAATTTTAATTCTATTCGCTGCTCTTATTTTGAAACGTGTCAAGACGAGTCTAACACATTTTTGTTGTGTGATTTCACACTTTTCAAAGTTATAAAAATAATCATAAGCAAATCACTTGGTCTAATCATTTGACTACATATTCAAAGATAAAAAACACCTGTAATGTTCTAAAGATGTCATTATCTTTGTAACATGTTAGAAGACAAAAATCCACAAAGAACATCACTCTCAGAACTAGGAGAGTTTGGGTTGATTAACCATATCACAAAACATATTAAAAATCAGCATAAATGTACAGTAAGAGGTGTAGGAGATGATGCCGCTGTGCTTGCACCCTCAAAAATGCAAACATTAATAACCACAGATCTTTTAGTAGAAGGCATTCATTTCGATTTGAGTTATATGCCTCTAAAACATCTGGGCTATAAGTCTGTGATGGTGAACCTATCTGATGTTTATGCCATGAATGGAGAGACGAAGCAGATTACCGTTTCCATAGCTGTTTCCAATCGTTTTTCTCTGGAGGCCATCGAAGAATTGTATGCAGGGATTCAATTGGCTTGTGAAACGTACAAAGTTGATCTTATTGGTGGAGATACAACATCTTCAACCAAAGGGATTTTAATTTCAGTGACCGCCATTGGTAAAGCAGAAAAAGATACTGTTGTGTTCAGAGATGGTGCCAAAGAAACAGATTTGATCGTTGTTACAGGTGATCTGGGGGCTGCCTATTTGGGACTCCAAGTATTGGAAAGAGAAAAACAGGTATTCCAAGTAAATCCCAACAACCAACCAGACTTAAATGATTATACATATTTAATCGAACGGCAATTAAAGCCTGAAGCAAGGAGAGATATTCCAAAACTCCTCAAGGAACTCAAAGTAACACCATCAGCGATGATTGACATATCGGATGGATTGTCTTCAGAGTTAATGCATATCTGCTCGCAGAGTAAGGTAGGATGTAAGATTTACGAAGATAAAATCCCTTTAGACCCTCAAGTAATTTCTGCCTGTGAAGAGTTTGACTTAGACAGCACAATGGTTGCCCTAAGCGGTGGTGAGGATTATGAGCTATTATTTACTATATCAATTGATGATTACAACAAGATGAAGGCCAATCCACATTTTACAGTGATCGGTCATATTACAGAGGAACGTCAAGGAATGAAGTTAATTACAAAAGCAAATCAAGAGTTAGAATTGAAAGCTCAAGGCTGGAATGCCTTGAAAGAGTAAAAATCATATTTCTAAACAAAAAACTAGTCTTGAACCTCCTCAATAACGACGGATTTTACAACAGCATCATGAATTGCTTGTCTCTTTACACTACCTGGGACGGTTAGGAGCGAAAGCCACCCCAAAAAGAATTTTAATGTAAAACGAATTAATGCTTTAAAAAATGAAATATTCTTTTTGATATCTTCCTCTTGCCTTACGATTAAGTTGATTCTGGAGTGACCCACAGTTTGCCCAAATAAGCTGACAAAAATAGGTTCATAAAGGACAAAAATAAATACTGCTATTAGTATCCGAATGTAGTTAAGCACCACATCAAAAAGAGATAAGATTTCCGTTGCTCCATACATTAAAGCAACCATAACAACAGCGTCAATAAAAGCTGCTTTGAGTCTCGGAAAGATGCTGGAAAATTCTATTTTCATTTCTATTTTAAATTGGTACGAACTATTTGGTATTTAACTGCGCTTGACTAATCCTTTGGCAAGCGTCTTGTACGATATATGTAAGAGATTAACCATGGGATGTTCACGGGAACTCTACTTTGCCAAACTAAGGAATTTTTTGAGTGCTACTATCAACTCATCTGTATTTTCCAAATGACTCATGTGTCCACCCTCTAAAATAACATAATGAGCGTTTACAGCAGTTGCTTCCTCAAGTATTACTTTGGCACTCAGGACAGGATCAAATAATCCAATCACATAAAAAACTGATTGTAATTCCTGTAAAACAGCCTTTCTGTCAGAACGTATTCGCATACCTTCGTTCGCAGCGATGTATCCTTGCACTGGTGTTTTGAGAGCTTGCTCTCGTGTCCGTTGAACCTCTTGCTCTAACTGTTTCAGATTTTTAGCATAGAAGAGATTTCCAACTGACATCCTCACCATATTGTTAAAATTACGCTGTGCCATTTTATTTGCTCTAACCCTAAGTCCTTTTCTATCTTTATCATCTGCCTGAGCTGTGGAATTCATCAAACACAATCCTTTAATCATATTTGGAGATCTCTGAGCAAGAGCCAATGCAACATATCCGCCCATAGAATGACCAATCATGACGACCCTTCTTAATCGCAGTGATTTTAAAACAGCTAAGACAGCGTCAGCCATCTGTTCCATGGTATGAATGTATCCCAGACAGCCTGTCTGACCGTGTCCTAAAAGATCTATTGTAATTATTCGGTATCTTTTTACAAGTACTGACTTTACATCGATCCACATGAGTGAATTTTCCAAAAATCCATGAAGTAAAACTATGGTTGAGCCTTTACCTTGATCAGAGTAGAAAATGTATGTTCCTTTATATTCTAAAGTCATTATTTTATATGTTTAGCAAAGATAGTCGCATTAAAATAACCAAAATATACATATGGTATTGATAATATAATTCTCTGAAAAGAAACTACAGTCGAAGGACAATGTTGAGCGTTGAAAACTCAGAAAATGAAATCCTCATATATCGCTTCAAATAGCACATGCAAAGAAATAGTATCATGAGAACTCAACAATATATTTTTTGAAACCTAATATATATCTTATTGTATATAAGTGATTTGAGATCACATCTCTAATTTTTAGCCTTAGATAGCCAATAATGTACTACTGGACTTAAAATACGGTCCACTAATCGAAAAACAAATTAACTCTAGACTTTTTAATCATAATTTTATCTCAGTAATTTAACTATGTTTTTACAGAGTGTACCACCCCGCCTATGCCCCCGCCCCCAGGATTTCCTATTGAAAGTGATTATGTTATGATAGGAATAGGCGTGGTACTTTCCGTTTGGTATTTTTTTAGGATTTGCCACTCAAAAAATACCACTGTATCATAGCAAAACTGATAAGATGATAGAAGCAAATCCTATGAGAGATTCTTTTACTATAGATATTAATTAAAAGGAACATACCAAAATGAGCTTGTCAACTCAGCGACCTCAAATAATCAGATTACAAATCTGACTATATGATTCATCAGACCCTAATACTATAAAAATGAGTTTGACGTATAGGGTTTGAAATTTTAAACTCAAAACATGTAACAAAAGTACCATTTTATGAAAGAAGACAATTTTACCATTATTCAAAACCAGTATAGACTGCAGACTTTTAAGTTTAAAAAAACTTCATTTTTTACGGTGAAAAGATTGATAGATAGATTCTACCTATTGAAAAACGTAACAGCTAAGTACTAGGTCACATTCTTAGGACGAGATAGGTTGTTAACCATTTGATCATTTCCTTTAAAGGGATTGTAAAAAACTCGTATTGCATCTACGAAACGCGAGTATCTCGTACTTAATTCTCACTAGTAACTAGCCGTTAAACAGCGTCTTTAAATGTTTAAAGACCTCACTCTACACCAAAAA
>JABSPP010000056.1 GCA_013214275.1 Flavobacteriaceae bacterium | reverse complement strand
TATATGGGTAAAGGAGTATCTAAGGCCATTAAAAATATCAATACAGTAATAGCTGATGAATTAATTGGGGCCTCTGTTTTTGATCAAAACTTAATCGATAAGATTATGATAGATTTGGATGGGACTCCCAATAAATCGAAGCTAGGAGCCAATGCTATTCTTGGAGTATCACTAGCCGTAGCAAAAGCTGCTGCAAATGAACTTAGGTTACCATTATATCGATACGTAGGTGGTGTCTCCGCAAATACACTACCAGTGCCAATGATGAATATTATCAATGGAGGCTCTCATTCAGATGCACCAATTGCTTTCCAAGAATTTATGGTAATGCCTGTTAAGGCTAGAAGTTTCTCACATGCCATGCAAATTGGGTCTGAAATTTTTCATCATCTAAAGAAGGTGCTTCAAGGAAGAGATTTATCTACAGCAGTAGGTGACGAAGGAGGCTTTGCACCAGCACTAGGAGGAACTGAAGATGCCTTAGACACCATAGCTCTAGCTGTAAAAAATGCTGGATATACATTTGGAGATGATGTGATGCTTGCATTAGACTGTGCTTCAGCAGAATTTTATGTGGATGGGAAATATGATTATTCAAAGTTTGAAGGAACATTAGGAAAAGTAAGAACTAGTGAAGAGCAAGCAGATTACTTGGCAGGACTTGCAGAAAAATACCCCATTATTTCTATTGAAGATGGAATGGATGAAAATGATTGGGATGGATGGAAATATCTAACTGAAAAAATTGGAGACAAAGTTCAACTTGTAGGAGACGATTTATTTGTGACCAATGTACAACGATTATCAAAAGGAATTAAAAATGGTATTGCCAACTCTATTTTGATTAAAGTAAATCAAATTGGAACACTCACAGAAACTATAGCAGCTGTTGATATGGCAAAAAATGCGGGATATACATCTGTAATGAGTCACCGATCTGGAGAGACTGAAGATACCACCATTGCAGATTTAGCTGTTGCTCTGAATACAGGACAAATAAAGACAGGTTCTGCTTCAAGATCAGATCGAATGGCAAAATATAATCAACTATTAAGAATAGAGGAGGAGCTTGCCGATGCGGCTTATTTCCCACAGAAAAATGCCTTTAAGATTTAACCAATTTCTCTAAAGGAAACAAGAGTTATAAACCATTGGTCTCTTTCTGTGTCAACAGAGTTCTTATTTTTGGTTGATAACCATTAGCTGTAAATATCAATTCATATTTACAAGAAGAAAATGTTTTCTATATGAAACAATGTTCACCGTTTGTTGTTTGTACTGTGATACTTATAATATAGCTCGTTAACCCGTGATAAAGCTGTGAAATCTCAAAGAGGGTTCTACAATTCCTCATCAATTTAATATTAGAAATGGTGTATAGCTGATACTCAAAGTCTTTATGTAGGTTGTTTTCTAATTTATTGACACCAATTTTTAACCAGCCTGTTGTTTTACTCGATACTTCAAGTGATTAATGTAGATTAAAAAATTAATTTTAGACTAGATATTATCCGTACATTCCTTTAAAAGGAACTCAAAATTTCAGCAATCTGTAAGCCAATTGTTAGATCTCTTCTTAAGATAATTTGTAAACTCACATCATTGAGCAGTTAAAAATCACTAAAAAGAACTCGGTTAAATCACCTGAAAAAAGCAAGGGTATATGACCTTACGAAGAACAGTTATTTAACTTTTCTCAGTTAAAGAGCCTTATTTTTTCAATTTGAAAAACTAGCTGTAGTTTTTTTGAAAACCCTCTAAAATAGCTATCTTTGTTATGCTTTGAAAAATAAAACAACAACGTAAGATATGTCAGATATAGCAAAGCTACAAATAGGAAATGAATTGTATGAATTTCCAATAATCCAAGGTGCAGAAAATGAGTTAGCAATAGACTTAAAGACACTAAGAGCCTCAACTAACGGTGTTATCACGATAGATCCTGGATTTAAAAATACAGGATCTTGTAAGAGTGATATCACTTTCCTTGATGGAGAGAAGGGAATCTTACGTTACAGAGGATATCCTATTGAAGAGCTGGCAGAAAAAGCAAATTTTCTTGAAGTTGCTTATACTTTAATTTTTGGAAACCTTCCTACCGCTGAGCAATTACAAAAGTTTGATAAGGACATCAAAGAAAACGCCGTTGTTGATGAAGAAATTAAAAAGATTTTAGAAGCTTTTCCAAAAAACGCACATCCAATGGGAGTCCTATCGTCTTTAACATCAGCATTAACTGCATTTAATCCTTCCTCTGTAAATGTTGATTCAGAGGAGGAAATGTACAATGCTATCGTGAAAATAATGGGAAAGTTTCCAGTTCTAGTAGCATGGACGATGCGAAAAAAACAGGGATTACCTCTCAATTATGGCTCTAGTAAATTAGGTTATGTAGAGAACGTACTCCAAATGATGTTTGAAAAACCAAACGAAGAATACACAATTAACCCAATAGTAAAAGATGCTCTAGATAAATTACTCATTCTTCATGCAGACCATGAACAAAACTGCTCGACTTCAACTGTTAGGATCGTGGGATCTTCTCATGCTGGACTATTTGCATCCATATCGGCAGGCATTTCTGCACTATGGGGGCCTCTTCACGGCGGTGCTAATCAAGCAGTACTAGAAATGCTAGAAGCGATTAGAAAAGATGGTGGAGATACAAAAAAATACATGGCTAAGGCCAAAGATAAAAGTGATTCTTTCCGACTGATGGGCTTTGGGCATAGAGTGTATAAAAATTTTGATCCTAGAGCGAAAATCATAAAAGTAGCAGCTGATCAAGTGCTTACAGACCTAGGGGTCGAAGATCCGATTTTAGATATTGCAAAAGAACTGGAGCAAGAAGCGTTGCTAGACCAGTATTTTGTTGATAGAAAACTATATCCTAACGTAGATTTTTATTCAGGGATTATATATAGAGCTATGGGAATTCCAATTGAAATGTTTACTGTGATGTTTGCACTAGGACGTTTACCTGGATGGATTGCTCAATGGAGAGAAATGCGACTTAACAGAGAACCCATAGGTAGACCTCGTCAAATTTATACAGGTCAAAACTTGAGAAGTTTCAATCATCTCGACAAACGATAGTTTCACTAAATCAACTAAATATCAGCTTCATATGTTAAATGAAGTCTTGTTAATGCGCTAATGTTACAACTAAACATTCAAAACGAAACTTCTAGATTAAGAGCAGTAGTGCTTGGAAGTGCAGTTAGTAACGGTCCCACTCCAACCTCTGAACAATGTTATGACCCTAGGAGTAGGGAACATGTCTTGGCGGGAACCTATCCAAAAGAAAAGGATATGATGCTGGAGATGGAGGCTGTGGCTCAAGTTTTTAGAAAATATGATGTCCAAGTCTTTCGCCCAAAAATTATTGAAGAATACAATCAAATTTTTTCTCGAGACATTGCCTTTGTTGTTGAAAACAAGTTCATTAAAGCAAATATTCTTCCTGATAGAGATCGAGAAATACTAGCCCTAGAGCACATCTGGTTACAAATTCCAAAAGAGAATAGGATCACCCTACCTGAAGAATGTCACATAGAAGGGGGAGATGTAATACTATGGAACGATTATATTTTTGTAGGCACTTATACTGCGGATGATTATTCAGATTTTATTACCGCAAGAACCAATGGTAAAGCAGTAAAAGCATTACAGCAACTCTTTCCGCATAAAATTGTTAAAGCCTTTGAGTTGAGAAAATCAAATTACAACCCCAAAGAAAACGCTTTACATTTAGACTGTTGTTTTCAACCCATCGGAAATGGTAAAGCCATTGTACACAAAAATGGATTTTTAGTGGAAGATGATTACCAATGGTTATTGAATTTTTTTGGTGAGGAAAATATTTTTGAAATCTCCAAAGAAGAAATGTATCAAATGTACAGTAACGTGTTTTCAATCTCTGAAAAGGTCATTATTTCTGAAAAAAACTTCACAAGACTCAACAATTGGCTACGATTACAAGGTTTTATAGTTGAAGAGGTTCCTTATGCTGAAATTGCGAAACAAGAAGGATTATTAAGATGTTCTACCCTTCCACTAATAAGAGAATAAACCGCTTTTCTAATAAACTATCCCTAAGGCGGAGACAAAACCGCACTCTACTCTTTAAATCTCAAAACTCTTGTTGTACTGAATTGCTCTACTGAGCTGAAACGTATTTAAGTATCTAAATGACATGTTCAAAAGAGATCCTAAGGCTCACCTCTCAGAGAGTTTTTTTAGATCAAATAATAATTATTGTCGTATTGTTAAAGAAATAATAAAATCTGTTTTTACCTTTGTGTAGCTTTTTGATAGGGTTCGAAATATGTGATGAATGTTGAGTCATATTATGAAATCACCTTGGATAACTATCGATTAAACAACATGTACAAGGATTGCCGTTTTAAAGAGTTAATAAGTAATAAATGAGACAAACAACCAATGCAATTTTAATGATTCGACCTATCAATTTTAGGATGAATGAACAAACAGCAGTCAACAATTACTACCAAAAGAAAGTTACTAAAACACATCCGGAAACTATTAATTCAAGAGCACAAGATGAATTTGACGCTTTTGTGAATAAATTAAGGATTCATGGTGTTCGTGTTATTGTTGCCTCAGATACTGATAAGCATGACACGCCAGATGCTATTTTTCCAAACAACTGGATTTCTTTCCATCAAGATGGAACTGTTGGAGTGTACCCTATGTTTGCAGAGAATAGACGCCTTGAGAGGAGGTCTGAAATTTTTGATCAAATAGAAGATAGCGGTTTTTTGATCAAAAACATTGTTGATTACACATCGGCAGAAGAGGAGGGAATGTATTTGGAAGGTACGGGGAGTATCATTTTAGACCGCATCAATAAAAAAGCCTATTGCGCACTCTCCCCTCGTGCTAATGAAGATGTTTTTATTGAATTTTGCGAAGATTTTGAATACTTCCCAGTTATTTTTGTTGCTAATCAGACTGTGGAAGGGAAAAGAAAACCCATATATCATACCAATGTAATGATGTGTATTGCAGAAACTTTTGCAGTTATCTGTCTGGACAGTATTGATGATAAAACAGAACGCAAAAATGTGATCATGCATCTAAAGCAAGATGGAAAAGAAATTATTGATATTAGCGAAAGTCAGGTAAAAAAATTTGCAGGTAATATGCTACAAGTAGAAGGGGGAAACCACCAAAAATATTTAGTTATGAGTCAATCTGCATACGATTCACTGACCCAAAGACAAATTAGACAGATTGAAAAACATGGCTCCATCATTTCTAGTTCACTTGAGGTTATTGAGTATTGTGGTGGCGGAAGTGCGAGGTGCATGATGGCAGAAATTTTTCTTCCAAAGGCTGAGTAGCATTTCTGGGAAATTTTAAATCTGAATAAGGCCTTGTCATTAAACACAAAGTCTATTTCTCTGGGGATATAGATCATTCGTTCGTGTATTTTGCCTGCTTTCTATGGATGATCGAATAAAAAATCATGTACTTTTGAATTCTAAGAATTATTGTTGTAATGAGTCTAATACTTTTGGCGGTTGCCCCGTCAATGATCATCATCATCTATATCTACTTTAAAGACAGGTTTGAAAAAGAACCTTGGACGTTACTTTTAAAGAACTTCATCCTTGGTGCCACTGTGAGTGTTCTCCTAACGCTCATTCTGGGAAAACTGACAACTGAACTTTTACCGTTGTTGGATCAAAATCACTTGTTAGATGTATTTATCAAGGCATTTTTTGTTGTAGGTTTGGTGGAAGAGTTTTCAAAATATGTGGTTGTTCGGTACATCGCTCAAAGGAATAAAGAGTTTGATGAGCCTTTTGATGGAATTGTTTACGCTGTGATGGTGTCTATGGGTTTTGCAACTCTTGAGAATATTTTATACGTTTATTCTTATGGTTATGAAACAGGAGTTTTAAGAGCTTTTACCGCTGTTCCAGCTCATGCAACTTTCGCTGTTCTCATGGGGTACTTTATGGGTAAAGCAAAATTCTCAAATCGTACATACGTATTCAATTTAACAGGATTATTGGCAGCGACACTATTTCACGGAGCTTATGACTTTTTCTTATTTATCGAATTTATTCCAGGAATTGCCACTGGGGCCTTTGTTTTTCTGTTGGTAGGAATTTTTTTGTCATCTAAAGCGATAAAACTACATCAAGAAAATTCATTGCACCGAGAGTAATGTCTGCCTCAGCATGACAAAGGATACAATTGAATTGCGCCATGCAGTGAGGTCACGATCTGACAAAAATAAGGGATCATAGGTTGATATTTGATCGTAAAGATTGTTTTGAATGCTGCGTTAGGGATAGCAGTGGCATCCTTTTTTGTCTTGCAAAGCAAAAAAGATATAGCGGATAGCCCGACCCGAAAGGGGAACGCCCTAAAAATAAAGAATTTCTTGAAACAGCTAACCCTCAGGTGTTAAGGTCATATTCTGCTCGTTCTATTTTGAACTTTACGGGGTGAAAACTGAAATGTTGTTTCAGAAAATGCGTTAGGCTATGGTCAACCCAAGAGTTCTTGTTATTTTTGTAAACGGTATGTTTGGTTAACAATCGGCTAACTTATGGAGCGTTATTTGAATTCTTTTTTTGAGGCCTTTAAATCGACACTAGATTGGACTTGGGACTTAATAACTTTTGATGTTCCATGGTACACCAATTATTTTTGGGGACTAATTTTTGTTTCCTTAGTTGTCTGGAGCTTAGAAATTGCATTTCCATGGAGAAAACACCAATCCATCTTTAGAAAGGATTTTTGGCTTGATGGTTTTTATATGTTCTTTAACTTTTTTGTTTTTACTATTGTTATAAGTGGGTTTTATAAAGTACTGAACCTTTTATTTTCCCAATTTGGAATCTTAAACAATAGCTTTGCAATAGTGAATCTACAGTCGTTACCCGAATGGCTACAACTTCTCATTTTCTTTGTCCTACTCGATTTTGTTCAGTGGTTAACCCATATTCTATTGCATAGGTTCCCTTTTCTTTGGCAATTTCACAAAGTGCATCACAGTGTAAAAGAAATGGGTTTTGCTGCTCACTTTCGCTATCATTGGATGGAAAATGTGTTGTATAAACCTATGAAGACACTAGCGGTAACGCTTTTAGGAGGTTTTGAGCCAGAACAGGCTTATATTGTTCACTTTGTTAGCATTGTTATAGGACACCTAAACCATGCCAATCTTAAAATTACTTGGGGGGTGTTAAAATACATCTTTAACAATCCTGTAATGCATCTTTACCATCATGCTTATCATGTACCTAAAGGGAAATTTGGAGTCAATTTTGGAATTAGTTTAAGCATATGGGACTACCTCTTTAAAACGAACTATGTCCCTGATGATCGGGGAACCATAGAACTTGGATTTAAAGGAGACGATCAGTTTCCAAAAAGCTTTCTGGGGCAAAATTCATATGGATTTCACAAAAAATAGGTTGTACATTCATTTAGCAAAAGCAGTTGAATGACAGGCCTTGCAATTCTAAAAAATGATTTGTTGGTTTGTTTTTCATCTAAAAGCAAGCACTTTCTAGAGTAATAAATCTCTACCCCAAAAGGGTGACTCAAAAAGTTACAAGGTCTGGATTAACATACAATGTATGATCACTCCAATACTTCATTGATAATTTCACCTGTAGTTCCATCTGGAAATTCTATCTGGAGCAGTTTGGCAATTGTGGGCGCAATATCTCTTATACCATACAGCGCACTCGATGTTCCTTTTTTAATGCCTTTGCCATAAAAAATAACAGGCACGTGGGTGTCATAACTATATCCAGAACCGTGGGTAGTTCCTGTGTCTCTCATTGAAATACTTCCAGGTGTTGGGATCAGCAACACATCACCAGAGTATTTTTGATTGTACCCGTTTTGTAATTTCGCCAATGCACCTTCGGTAAAATTCGTTGTTTGCAAGGTTCTAGCAGAAACCGCCTTGTAAATACCATCAAAAGAAATACATTGCTGAACTAAGTAGGCTGTTACCTCATCCTCATCAAGCCCTCTTCTCTGTATTTCCTCCTTGTTTAAAAAAATTTGATAGTTGGAACTATGCTCTATAATGTCTTTACTGCCAAATTTTTTGGCAGTTATATTCTTTAAAAATGCGTCAAACTTTCTAGAATCGAAATATTGAGCAGGGATTTTTACCGATTTTAGATACGCAGGGACCTGCACTACTCCGTGGTCTGCAGTAAGAAAAATCGTGTAGTTTCCTTTTCCTATCTCAAGATCTAAAAAGTGAAGGAAGTTGGCCATTTCTAGATCAAATCGGAGATACATATCCTCCACTTCAACAGCATCAGGACCAAACTGATGACCCACATAATCCGTACTAGAAAAACTAATCGCTAAGAAATCTGTAGAAGCCGTTTTTCCTAGTTGCTCACCCAGAATAGCTGCTTTTGCAAAATCAAAGGTGAGTGAATTTCCAAAAGGTGTTCCTTTTATAAGATCATAATTTTTATTCTTTTCACGCAAAGCAGGAAGGTCATGAGGAAAAACAGGAGCTTCCTCACCCTTAAATTTCCCTTCATAAGGGTGAGGAAGCTCCTGTTTTTCCTCATGACCTTCCTGCTTTGCGTGAAAAG
>JABSPP010000055.1 GCA_013214275.1 Flavobacteriaceae bacterium | reverse complement strand
ATCCATCCGAAGCAGGAATAGACGCTGTTAATGCAGGACTACAAACCCATATCCCCCTAGGGTTTGTAGTCCTGCATTAACAGCGTCTATTCCTGCTTCGGATGGATATGTTTTTACAATTGGAATGATCATCTCTAGGAGTAGATCGTATTTTTCTTTTTCTTTGGGTGATGTGGCGGTTTCTATGAGGTCATAATATTTTGCTGCTAAAATCACCAGACTCATCGTCCCTTCAACGATAGATTTCTGCTTTAACAACATTCTACGCACATCAGGGTGATTGATGATTAAGGTTTGCTTTTGATCGGGATTTTTCTTTCCATCACTTGATAATTTTCTCCCCTGTGGGCGCTCGTTAGCATAGGCTAAAGAGGCATAATAGGCCGCACTAGCAATGGCAGATGCTCCTCTGCCTACTGCAATTCTTGCGGCATTCATCATCAAAAACATGTAGTGTAACCCTTTATGAGGCTCACCCACAAGCCATCCTTTACAATCATTTTTATCTCCAAATCCTAGGTGAGTGGTGCAGTACCCTTTTTGTCCTAGTTTTTGAAAGTCGGCAACGGTGGTCACATCATTCCACTCTAGGCTCCCATCTGAAGATAATCGGTTTTTTGGAACCACAAATAATGAAATTCCTCTAGTTCCCCTTGGAGCTCCTTCAATTCTTGCCAAGACTAGATGAACAACATTCTCTATAAAATGATTGTCTCAACCTGAGATAAAAATTTTCTGTCCAGAGATTTTGTATGAGCCATCTTCTGATCGATTTGCTTTGGTAACAATATCTGATAAGGAGCTTCCCGATTGCGGTTCAGTGAGACACATAGTACCTCCCCAAACACCTGATAACATCTTGGGAACATAGGTTTCGTTGAGTTCTTTATTAGCAAAATGAATGATCAACTCAGCTGCACCTTGGGTAAGTCCTGCATATCCAGGCAAGTGGTTATTTGCTGCATCCAAAACATAAAATGCCGCTGTTTGCATCATCAGTGGAATTTGAAGACCTCCTACTTCATAATCAAAAGGAGCTGAAATTAGTCCTAAGTCTCCACCTTGATACATCATTTTCTCTACTTGTTTGTGTACAAAAACTTTACCATCTCTGTGGTAGGCAGGATTCTCATCCATCTCTTTGAAGTACGGGAATAGTTCCCGGTCGGCAAATTCTTTTACAGAATTGAGAAACATATCTAAAGATTCCTTATCGTGATCTTGAAACCTCTCTCTACTTAGTAAATTTTCAAGCTTGTGGACATCATAAAGCATATACTTTAATGTATCCACATCTACATACTTCTTTGGCATTGGTTCTTTGATTTAGTATATCCTACAGTAATCGTAACAGAAATCGTTAGGAAAACTCGTATTAAATTATTGACTATTAATAATTTATACCAAGATGCGGTTTGGAAAGCCGCTTGTAGGATACATTTTTATTTACAATTGGTTTTTGATTTTGATGAGTTCTGCTTTTACTGATTCTAATCTACTAATTATTTCGTGATTGTTGACAACTCCATTGAGATTTTCCTTGAGCTTTTGCTTGGCACCGTCGAGAGTAAAACCCCTTTCTTTGACCAAGTAGTAGATGAGTTTGAAATTGGAAATATCCTCGCTGGTGAACAATCGGTTTCCTTTCGCATTTTTTTTGGGCTTTATCACGTCGAATTCCTTTTCCCAGAAGCGAATTAATGACGTGTTTACAGCAAATGCTTTTGCCACTTCTCCTATTTTGTAGTATCTCTTTTCTGGTAGGTCAATGTGCATGAATAACAATTAATCGAAAGATTGTCCTTCGCGTTCAGCAGCAATTTGCATGGCTAAGAATTCATCGGGTGACAAATCACCGTAATAATAATTGATAGGATTTAAAGCTCTCCCATTTTTATGTACTTCGTAATGTAGATGAGGAGCAACAGACCTTCCTGTATTTCCTACATAGCCAATAATATCACCACGTTTCACCCTTCGCCCCTTCCTTGTTGCTATCTTACTCATGTGTGCATAGACTGTCCTGTACCCATAACCATGATCTATATAAACTACTTTTCCAAAAGTTGCACTTCTTTGTGCTAGTGCAACAGTTCCATTACCAGAAGCATAGATGGGAGTACCAGTTGGCGCTTTGAAGTCCATACCCTTGTGAAACTTGCGAATCTTAAGAATGGGGTGCATCCTCCATTTAAATCCTGAGGCAATATAAGACAGGTCTTCCTTTTTTATTGGCATGATCGCTGGGATGGAAGCTAGCATATCCTCTTTTTCTTTAGCTAGAGAAACGATTTCATCCAAGGATTTGGATTGTACAGCCATCTGTCTGGATAATACATCTAGCTTCTTGGTAACCTCAGTCACCAATTGAGAATTTTCGTAACCTTCCAGATATTTGTATCTATTGACCCCACCAAATCCAGCTTTTCGTTGTTCTTCTGGTATGGGATTGGCTTCAAAATAGGTTCTGTAGATGTTATTATCACGCTCCTGCATTTGGATTAAAACATCAGACATTTCGTCTAGCTGCTTGTTGGCTAACTCCAGATTTAATTTTGTGAATTCCAATTCTCGTTCATCAGCTAGCTCACTAGGTGTTTTCACAAACTGACTAAATGCAATAAATCCTACAAACATAAGTACCAAGATACTGAAAGCGATAAGTAATGTGATACATGCAACATAACCATTACTAGGTTCTATCTTACGATAACTTAGAGTCTCAGGATCGTAATAATATTTTAATTTTGCCATATGTTGAAATATGCTACTTTTGTGAGCAACAAGACGAAGCTATTTGCATTCGTCTTTACATTTAACGAAGCAAATTTACAAAATGTTTCATTAGTTGTTTTTTTGAAGCACAAGAAGCCCCCTATTGAGTGATTAATTAACTAAAAATCAGTGCTTCACTAAGATGAGATAGATTAGTATCAATTTAAGCGTATGAAATCCCAAGAAGTTCGTTCTCAATTTTTAACCTTTTTTGAAGGAAAATCACACGCAATTGTTCCCTCATCTCCAATGGTATTAAAAAACGATCCTACCCTGATGTTTACCAATTCAGGAATGGCTCCTTTCAAGGAGTTTTTTTTAGGAAATGGAATTCCTAAAAGTCATCGTATTGCCGATACACAAAAATGCTTACGTGTTTCTGGAAAACACAACGACTTGGAAGAGGTGGGTTATGATACCTATCATCATACGATGTTTGAAATGTTGGGCAACTGGAGTTTTGGTGATTACTTCAAAAAAGAAGCTATTGTTTGGGCATGGGAACTACTCACAAAAGTTTACAAGATTCCTAAAGACACTTTATACGTGACTGTTTTTGAAGGAAGTAACGACGCTGATAACCTACCAATGGATCAGGAGGCTTACGATTTTTGGAGTGCCATTATTCCAAAAGATCGCATCTTGCTGGGAAGCAAAAAAGATAATTTTTGGGAAATGGGTGAACAAGGTCCTTGCGGTCCATGCTCAGAAATTCATGTGGACATCCGTTCAAAAGAGGAGAGGAATACAACTGATGGAAAAGACCTTATTAACAAGGATCATCCTGAGGTGGTAGAACTTTGGAATTTGGTTTTTATGCAGTACAACCGGAAAGCTGATGCAAGCTTAGAAGATCTCCCTGCCAAACACATTGATACAGGAATGGGATTTGAACGCCTGTGCATGGTACTCCAAGGTGTAACTTCCAATTACGACACTGATATTTTCACTCCCTTGATTAGGGAAATTGAAGTAATTACCAATGCTAAATATGGTAAGAATCAAAAGATTGACATTGCGATTCGTGTAATTTCTGACCATGTCAGGGCTGTTGCATTTTCTATCGCTGATGGGCAGTTGCCAAGCAATCATGGTGCTGGTTATGTAATCCGTAGAATTTTGCGTAGAGCTGTTCGTTATGGTTTTACGTTTTTAGACAAAAAAGAACCTTTCATCTACCGACTGGTAAGTATATTATCTGAAAAAATGGGGACCGCATTCCCTGAAATCAATACTCAAAAGCAATTAATCGAAAATGTCATTCGGGAAGAAGAGGCTTCTTTCTTGAGAACTCTTGATCAAGGACTGATTTTATTGAATGAAATGATTTCCTCTGCTACATCGAGAAAACTCTCAGGTGTAAAAGCTTTTGAACTGTATGATACCTTTGGGTTTCCTCCCGACTTAACCTCTCTGATTCTTCGTGAAAGAGGCTTGGAAATGGATGAAGAGGGGTTTCAAAAGGAAATGACAAAGCAAAAAAAGCGTTCGCGTTCTGCCAGTCAAAGTTCTACTGAGGATTGGACAATACTTAAAGAGGATACTGAAGAAGAGTTTGTGGGGTATGATGTGCTGGATGCGAAAGTAAAAATTACCAGATATAGAAAGGTTACTTCTAAAAAAGATGGTGAACGTTATCAATTGGTATTTAATTTGACACCTTTCTATCCTGAAGGAGGTGGTCAAGTAGGTGATAAAGGATATTTAGAAGACCTTCATGGAGACGTTATCTATATCATAGACACCAAAAAAGAAAATAATGTTATCATTCACATAACGGAGGAACTCCCAAATCATTTGAATGAGACTTTTGATGCTATCGTAGATCAGAAGCTACGAGGCAAAACTGCTGCAAACCACACAGCCACGCATCTATTGCATCAGGGATTACGTGAAATTTTAGGAACTCATGTGGAGCAAAAAGGAAGCGCTGTTCATTCAAAGTATTTGCGTTTTGACTTCTCCCATTTTTCCAAATTAACAACCGAAGAACTGCGTGATGTGGAAAATTTTGTGAATGCCCGAATAGAAGGTAAGCTCCCTCTCATCGAGAAACGAAATATCCCAAAGGAAGAGGCCATTGCAGAAGGCGCTATGAGCTTGTTTGGTGAGAAATACGGTGACACAGTTCGTTCGATTCGCTTTGGTCAGTCAATTGAATTGTGTGGTGGAACTCATGTTCAAAATACAGGTGATCTTTGGCATTTTAAGATTACCTCTGAAGGAGCTGTTGCAGCTGGTGTTCGAAGAATTGAGGCTATTACCACGGAAGCTGTTAAAAACTTTTATTTTGACAACAACCGTCAGTTTTTTGAAATGAAAGGGTTACTCAACAATAGCAAAGAGCCCGTAAAAGTCTTAAAATCACTGCAAGATGAAAATGCTGCCTTAAAAAAACAAATCGAACAATTGCTGAAAGATAAAACATCTCATTTAAAGAGTAAATTGAAAAATCAATTGGAAGAGATTGATGGGATTCAGTTTTTGGCAACACAAGTCGATTTAGACGCTGGCGGAATCAAAAATTTAGCCTTTGAATTAGGGAATGAATTTGACCGTTTATTCTTGTTATTTGGCTCCAATATTCGCGGAAAAGCCATCCTTACCTGCTATATTTCGAAAGGGATTGTTTCTGATAAGTTACATGCTGGAACTATTGTTCGTGAGCTTGGAAAATACATCCATGGAGGTGGTGGCGGACAGCCTTTCTTTGCTACTGCTGGTGGTAAGAATCCCGAAGGCATTCAACAGGCACTTGCTGCTGCAAAAAACTATCTCCAACAGTAAGGTATGAAGCACATTAAAAAAAATGTAATATTTGGAATTTGTCTTGTAATATTTTTTGTCTCTGTGTTTTTTGGGGATAAAATTCCATTTTTTAATGAGACTTTACTGGGAATTTGGATGATGATTACTGTTTATTTTGAGTTGATTAAAAACCCAAAGGTATCCATCAAGCAAATATACCTGACAACTCAAAACGATCATTCCTTTGCCCATGGAAGACTTATTCTTGGTCTTTTTATCCTCGTAGGAGGTTTTTTATTTTACAATGTCACTGGCAAACTAGACCTATTATTCTATTTGTTAATGACCCAAGCTAGCTTGTCTATTTTCCTCAATTTTCACAAAAAGTCAGAATCCAAAGGTCTTACTATTAAGGCAAGTAATGGTCTCTTGGAATATCATATGGGTGTTATCAGTAAAAAAATTGCCCTTTCAGAGATCACAAAAGTAAGCATTGCTCCTAACGAAATCGTCATCTACAGAAGTCAGGAAAGGAAAAATTATATTTCTTTTTTAGAGCTGAATATTTCTGAAGTAAGAATTGCTAAACAATTTTTTGCCCAGCTCATCCATCAACAAGTAATTGTCTCAGCGCATTGAACCTTCAGACGCATATCGCTTTTTCCGAGGAAGCTAGACCTAGAATAGATTACCAATCAAAATTACTGCTACTGGGCTCGTGTTTTTCTGAACATATCGGAGATCAACTGTCTTATTTTAAATTTCAAGTTGTTCAAAATCCGTTGGGTATTTTATTTCATCCTAAAGCCATTGAAAGATTGATTAGTAGTGCAATCGACAAAAAAGAATATAGTGAGAAGGATGTTTTTACTCACAACGAACGCTGGCATTCTTTTGATGCCCACTCTAAGCTAAGTGACCTATCAAAAAACAACGTTCTAAGCAATCTGAATTTGGCGATCGAGAAAACAAGGAATCAGCTTGTTCAAGCAACACATCTTATCATTACTTTAGGAACTGCCTGGGTTTACAGGCATATCGAATCGGATAGGATTGTTGCGAATTGCCACAAGGTTCCAAATAAACATTTTCTAAAAGAGTTGCTTTCTGTAGATGCTATTACGGAAAGTTTGTCGGCTATCATTGCTCAGGTTAGCAATATAAATCCCAAGGTAACTATTATTTTTACCGTATCACCTGTGCGACATCTAAAGGAGGGGGTTGTTGAAAATTTACGTAGCAAATCTCACTTGATTACTGGTCTCCATCAGGTTGTAGATACGGAAAACCATGTGTTTTATTTTCCGAGTTATGAACTGATGATGGATGAGCTTCGAGATTATCGATTTTATGCTGGAGATATGATTCATCCAAATGAAACTGCGATTCAATATATCTGGAATACGTTTGAGAGGGTTTGGATTTCAAAATCGGAATTAGCAATAATGAGTGAGGTAGATTCCGTTCAAAAACGATTGAATCATACGCCTTTTTACCCAAAGTCTGAGGAACATCGGCTGTTTTTGGAAAGACTTTCTAGAGATATTAAATCTCTTAAGCAACGCTTACCTCTAGCTTCTTTTGAAAAACATAGACTATAATCACGATCTGTTAAAATATTTTACACTTAGAAGGCCTCTGCGTAAGCTCTTTTTAGGACACTAAAAATTAACGTGCATTAGTCTACAGGGTATATGTAATTGGTTTAGAAGAGTAATGTTCGATTAGTTATGATGTACAGTTTTCATTTTCACTCCTTCTTTATCAACTACGAACCATTCATCGCTTACAACTCGTTTATGATTATCTTGGTCGAAATACTCTTTTGCATTGTGAGTAACTTCCGCTTTTCCATTTTCAAACCATTTGGCAAAGCCATATTCACAGGGAATAACTATCTGTCCAAATTTATTTGCATACCCCATTTTACCGTTACGTAAAACTCTCGTTAATCCTTCATTAAATGGTTCTGGACCATTGTCAAAAATTACGAGATCAAATAAGGTATTTTGATCGCGGTCAATTGTAATCTGACGCCCATAGGTACTGTCGCTTGTATGTTCAATTACATTTGCATAAAACCCTAAGGTGTCGGTGCCAAAGTACGCATATTTACCGAATGGAATTATCGTGTCGTTATTTTCATTTACAAATGCAACTTTCACTCCATATTACAGATATTCCTCGTTTGTTACTGCTGTTAATCTTTCAGTCGAAAGAGTATCGGATTTTTGCTTGTCAAAATACTGATAATTAGTCGTTTCTTTATCGATATATTTTCTACAAGAAAAGATAGCTATCATTCCAAAAATCAATATTATTATCCGTCCAATTTTCATATCCCCTAATGCACTATATCAAACAAATATAAAGCATTCATGACAACCATTGTGCCTGTTGCACAAGTTCAAATATAAATAAAAAAGTTTACAAAATACTTGTTTAAAATATTGTATACCAATTATTTATTCCGTAAATTTAAGTATGCAAGGCAAGAAAATATATCAAGAAAAACTATTCAATCAATTTAGATTGAGTGATCGCATTCCAGAAAACAATTTCTACAGGCGACTTAAAGCAGTCTTAAACCTAGAATATCTCTATCAACTTACTAAAGAATATTACGGTGATAGTGGACAAAAAAGTATAGACCCAGTAGTGTTTTATAAACTCTGTCTGGTGGGGTATTTAGAGAATATGATCAGCGATAGAAATCTAATAAATCATTGTAGTATGCGATTGGATATTTTGTATTTTCTAGGCTATGACATTGACGAGAAACTCCCTTGGCACAGTACTATAAGCAGAACCCGACAACTGTTCCCAGAAGAAGTATTTGAGTCTGTGTTTAATCAAATATTCACTACCTGTGTAGCACTGGGAATGGTAGCAGGACACACCCAAGCAATAGATAGTGCCCCAGTCAAGGCGAACGCTTCAATGGATAGTTTAGAGCTTAAAGTCCCTGAAGAAGATTTGGAAGCACATTTAAGAAAAATCCGTCATATCAGTAATGCTGACAAATACAAATTAGCCATCCCCTGTTTTTTTAAAAGGTCATAAAATTTAGTTTGTATTGATCTTCAAGTGGAGGTGTCCGCTGTA
>JABSPP010000054.1 GCA_013214275.1 Flavobacteriaceae bacterium | reverse complement strand
TTATTGAACTTTTTCTAGGATTACAACATAGAAGCGATAGCAGCGGCATCCTTTTTTGCTTTTCTTATCATCTTTG
The DNA here is from genome assembly GCA_013214275.1 of Flavobacteriaceae bacterium. GTDB lineage: Bacteria > Bacteroidota > Bacteroidia > Flavobacteriales > Flavobacteriaceae > Polaribacter. Next base: position 8,597 of record JABSPP010000054.1, on the reverse strand, counting down.
AAATCAGTATTGAACAGCCTGTAATTGGTGAGTTTGTTTGACAATTATGCAATGCTTGACAAAAAAGATATAGCGGATAGCGCGACCTGAAAGGGAACGCCCTTAAAATTCTTATTTTTGTTGCAAATTACTTTTAAATGGGACGCATTTTAGCAATTGATTTTGGTCAGAAAAGAACGGGAATTGCCGTCACTGATGAATTGCAGATTATCGCTTCTGGACTGACAACGGTTCACACTGATGAGCTTCTGTCTTTTTTAGTGAACTATTGTTCTAGGGAAAAGATTGATCTTTTTGTTGTTGGCGAGCCTAAACAAATGAATAATGAGCATAGTGAAAGTGAGCGTTTGATCCAACCGTTTCTTAAACAGCTTTCTGAGGCGTTTCCTGATATTCCCATTTGTAGACTGGATGAGCGGTTTACTTCTAAGATAGCTTTTCAAACGATGATTGATAGTGGTCTCAAAAAAAAGCAGCGAAGAAATAAGGGATTGATTGATGAAATTAGTGCTACTATTATCTTGCAATCCTATTTGTATAGGAAATAGGAGAATTAAGACAGGTTTAGCAAGATCAAGAAAAGAATGACTAGCAAATGAAATTGACACTAACGCATTTCTTGTAATCCACATCGTGTAGTAAATGAAAAAGTCAAGATAAATTCACGACAAACTTTGTACTTTTGCTGAGAATTAAAGTGATTTTATGATTTTACCTATTGTTGCCTATGGCGATCCTGTATTGAGGAAAGTAGCTAAGGAAATTGATGCTGATTATCCTGATCTTAAGGAATTGATTTCCAATATGAAACAGACTATGTACCATGCTTCTGGTGTGGGTATTGCAGCTCCACAGATTGGAAAGTCGATTCGACTTTTTGTCATAGACGCTAGTCCTTTTGCTCAGGATGAAGATCTTTCGGAATCAGATAGAATACAACTCAAGCATTTTAACAAGGTATTTATAAATCCAAAAGTGATCAAGGAAGAGGGGAACGAGTGGGTTTTTAGTGAGGGGTGTTTGAGTATTCCTGATGTTCGTGAGGATGTGTTTAGGAAGGCATCAGTAACGTTTGAATATGATGACGAAGGCTTTGTAAGGCATACAGAAACACTTACAGGTCTTGCAGCAAGGGTTTTTCAGCATGAGTATGATCATCTCGAAGGAATTTTATTTACCGATAAGCTGTCCTCACTTAAGAAGAGAATTATAAAAAAGAAATTGGAAAAAATATCAACTGGAAAAATACAAGTTAATTATAGAATGCGATTTCCTAACTTTAAAAAAAGATAAATGGATTTTAGTAAAATCATTGCTGTTTCTGGTAAGCCAGGATTGTATTTAACGATATCGCAGACAAAATCAGGATTTATTGTTGAGTCTCTCATCGATAAAAAGCGATTCCCCATTACTTCAAGCAGCAATGTGAGTTTGCTAGAAAACATTGCTATCTACACTTATGATGAGGAGATTCCATTGCTAACAGTCTTCAAATCAATTTACGATAAAGAAGAGGGTAAAGAAGCGCTAAGTCATAAAGAGAGTAATCATCAATTAGTGGCTTATTTTTCTGAGGTTTTACCAGACTATGATGCAGATAGGGTTTATGCTTCAAACATTAAAAAAGTGATTCAGTGGTATAATATTCTGGTGCAAGCTGGAATGGATTTTTCTGCCGTACAGTCGTCACAAGAAGATTCAGATAACGCATAGATGAATTCAAGAAATCAGCAACTCAAAGCCTTCAACCGTTTGTTGGATATTATGGATGATTTGAGGGACAAATGCCCTTGGGATCAAAAGCAAACTTTAGAGTCTTTACGTCACCTTACCATTGAGGAAACTTATGAGCTTGGTGATGCTATTCTCGATGGTGATTTGAATGAAATTAAAAAGGAATTAGGTGATCTTCTTTTACACATTGTATTCTATGCAAAGATTGCTTCTGAGAAAAAATCTTTTGACATTGCGGATGTTGCTCATGCTATTTCAGATAAGCTTATTGAACGTCATCCTCATATTTATGGTGATGTAATGGTAAAAGACGAGGAAGAAGTAAAGCAAAACTGGGAAAAGCTTAAGCTAAAGGAGGGCAAAAAATCTGTTTTAGAGGGTGTCCCCAAAAGTTTACCAGCTATGGTAAAGGCCAGCCGAATTCAAGATAAAGTTTCTGGTGTTGGTTTTGATTGGGAAGAGCCTCATCAGGTTTGGGAAAAGGTTCAAGAGGAGCTTTCTGAGCTGAATGAAGAACTGAAAAGCGGAAACCGTAATAAGATACAGTCCGAGTTTGGCGATGTCTTATTTTCTATGGTTAACTATGCACGATTTATCGATATAAATCCTGAAAATGCCTTGGAGCGTACAAACAAGAAATTCATCCAACGTTTCCAGTATTTGGAACAGGCTGCGGAGAGAAACGGAAGGAAGCTTGCCGAGATGTCTTTATCGGAGATGGACGTTTTTTGGAATGAAGCAAAGAAAATTCATCGTTAGTGAATGTCTTATTTGTTATTAAAGGAAACGAGCCTTATGTGTCCCAGCAAGCACAAATAGAACTTGCTAGTGGACTGCAACAGAAAGGGGTTTGCATGCTTTTGATTGGAAACTTTTCTATGGAAATGGAATTGCAATTAAACACGCTTTCACTTTCCTACCTCAAAGTGTTTCCTAAAAAATCTATCGATAGAGCATACGCCAGAGATTTTAAGATCCTTTTGAAGGAGCATCAAATTGACTTGGTGCATTTTGTGGATGGAAAATCTGCAAGAAATGGCTTACAGGTATTAAAAAACACGTCGATAAAATCAGTTATTTATTTTGGTTCCTCAAGCCTACACTGGTACGACCCATCGTCTTATTTTACCTATTTGAGTCCATATTTGGATGCTGTTATTTGCAATAGCAACTTTGTTTACTCCCATGTAAGGGCACAGCTATTCGGGAAAAGTAAGGAGAAAGCAGTTCGTATTTTTAAGGGGTATCATTCGGACTGGTTTACCAATATTCCTCCAAAGGATTTGACAGAATTTGGAATTGCCAAGGATGACATGGTGGTCTGCCTAGTTGGAAATCACAGAAAAGTAAAGGGTACCAAGTATTTTTTAGCATCGTCTCATTTCCTTGCAACTGCAAAAAATGTTCATTATCTCCTCATTGGCGATCAAACCGACTGCCGTACATTTCAGCAGATGAAAAATCAAAGTCCCTTAGGGGAGCATATTCATTTATTAGGAAGAAGGGATGACGTAGTTGCTATCTTAAAAAGTGTGGATATTTACGTGCAAACGTCTTTAGAGGAGGGTTTTGGCAGGGCTATTAGTGAGGCCATGTGCGTAGGAAAGCCCATTATTATGACAGATGCAGGTGGCTGTACTGAATTAATTGATTCTTCTTCTGGAATTATTGTTCCTAAAAGAAATCCAAAGTTAATTGGAAAGGCAATTTCCAAGCTACTAAATCATGACACCTTTCGTGAGGATATGGGCAAGAATGCAAGAAAACGAATTGATAATGTGTATCACATCAATCAAACCATTGAGGATACCCTAGACCTCTACCACCGTCTTTTGAGATGATACTGATATGATTTTATACACTTGGTTTCTTTTTTAACTCTTGAAGTTTTAAAAATAGCATAAATTCTTTTTTTTGAATGTATGTTATGAACTCACCTTGATTTATTTTAAAAGCTTACAAGAAACAAAATCTCTAACAATTTGTTAATAATAACACTTTAAATGTTAAATAAATAAAAAAATCATATTTATTTAACATAAATATGAGTAATAATTTATTTTGGCACTGTATTTGAATTATTGGATACGAATAAGTAAAATTATTTCATTGTGTAAATTATTTGAATTAGTTGATTAACATGAAGGCTGTCTCGATTTCGAGACAGCTTTTTTTATACATTTGAACTGTAAAACATGCACAAAAGGATTAGTCTAATAAAGACCAATGCCTCAACAAAAGAAAATAATTAAATCCCAAATGGTTCGTGTACATTGAAACAAGTGAAAACAATCTATCTTTTTACAATTTTGAATTTAATAACGTTGCGGATTGGTGCACAAAAATCCTTTATTCTGAAAGAAGTAATCACAAAGGATTTGCATCAACAGTTTGAAAAAAGTAATGGTCAAATGAATATCATCCTCAGTTACTTTGAGAAAAATTACAAGGCTGTTTCAGAAAAGCTGAATGTTTTAATTGACGAAGAAATGGGGGGTGTTGAATGTGGATATACCAAAAAATTTGAGTTTGGGATTGAATATACCTATCACAATTGCGGCGAGGCTCAACCTGTAAAAGAAAGAATTATTTTACCAAAAGTTACAATGACTGAACTTCGAAAGTGGATTGAACACATTAATGACGCCTATCCCATGGATATAAAAAATATTTGGTATGAAGGCGGAAACGAATATGGGCCAGAAGATAAGGAAGCTGGATGTTATTATAACATATTGCCTTCTGCTAAAAATAGCGTGATAGAAGTGTGGTGTGGGAGTTAGTTAGATTGCACTAATAATGTCGTATTTCGTAATGATATGATGTTTCCCATTACCCAAATCTACCAAAACTGCTTGGTTGTCTTTGGTAATTAATTTTGATACTCTGTCGATAGAAGTTCCCGATGAAACAATGGGATAAGGGGCTCCCATAATCTCTTTAATGGGTTTATCGGCAATATTTTTGTCGGCAATAAAGTGATGTAAAAGGGTGGTTTCGTCAATCGCCCCAACAAACCCTTGAAGATCTTCTACAGGAATTTGTGATATCTTGTATTCTCTCATACGCTCAATAGCGTGAGAAACAAGTTCCTCTGTTCTAACAGTCATTAGTGGTTTGTTCGATCGATCTTTGACCAAATCTACTGCTGTTGTTACCTCTTCATCCAAAAATCCCCGATCGCGCATCCAATCATCATTAAACATCTTCCCTACGTATCGGCTCCCATGATCGTGAAATAGCACAACAACTACATCATTTTTGTTGAACTTATCTTTCAGTTGCAACAAGCCTTTTACAGCAGCTCCAGCAGAATTCCCAACAAAAATTCCCTCTTCTTTAGCAATTTTTCTGGTGTAAACAGCAGCATCTTTATCAGTCACTTTTGTAAACCCATCAATCAAACTAAAATCAACATTCTCTGGAAGGATATCCTCTCCGATTCCCTCAGTGATATATGGATATACTTCATTCTCATCAAAGATTCCTGTTTCGTGATATTTTTTAAATACAGAGCCGTAAGTATCAATTCCCCAAACTTTTACATCAGGATTTTTCTCCTTTAAGTACTTTGCTGTACCAGAAATGGTTCCACCAGTTCCCACTCCTACAACAAAATGTGTTACTTTGCCTTCTGTCTGCTCCCAAATTTCGGGACCTGTCTGCTCATAATGAGCAACGGCATTTGATGGATTGTCGTACTGATTAACATACCAAGAATTGGGAATCTCATCTCCTAACCTTTTGGACACAGAATAATAGGATCGTTCATCACTAGGTTCGACATTGGTGGGACAAACGATCACCTCTGCTCCTACTGCTCTTAAAATGTCTACCTTCTCTTTAGACTGTTTGTCTGTTGTAACAAAAATACATTGATATCCTTTTACAATAGCCGCTAGTGCCAGCCCCATTCCTGTATTCCCAGAAGTTCCCTCAACAATAGTACCTCCTGGCTGTAGTCTTCCATCTGCCTCGGCGTCTTCTACCATCTTTAATGCCATTCGATCTTTTACTGAATTTCCAGGATTGAAAGTTTCTACCTTGGCAAGCACCAAAGCTTCTACTTCAGAGGTCACAGAATTCAGTTTTATTAGTGGTGTGTTTCCAATGGTTTCTAGTACATTTTTTGCGTAGTTCATTCAAAATATTTTGCGGTACAAAGGAACGAAATATTTTAACGATAAACCAATCGCATTCTAATTATCAAGCATTGTTTAGTGTTATTGAATTGATTGCTCAGCGTTACCCATCAAGCGAATCGAATGGACTTAGAAGGTTGTATTTTAGTGATGATCATCGAAGGAAGGATAAGCATGAGAAAACACAGGACTAGTGTTCCAAAATTCAAGAGTAAGATTGAAATAAAATCAATGTAAACTGGGACCTTGGACACATAGTAATTTTCAGGGTCTAAAGAGATCATACCAAACTGATGTTGTAAAAAGAGAATTAAAAGTCCAATACCATTTCCCCAAAGCAACCCTTTTAAGATCAAATACAAAGCATTATACAGAAATATATTTTGAATGCTCCAGTTAGTGCTTCCCAGTGATTTTAAAATCCCAATCATTGGTATCCTCTCTAAAATTAGAACCAATAATGCAGTAATCATATTAATACCAGCTACTAAAATCATAATGGAAATGATAAACCATGTGTTATTATCAAATAGTTCTATCCATTCAAAAATAGTGGAATAATTTGAAGCGATGGTCTGAGCATCTAAGGTGGAACCAATAGCTCCATAAATATGATTTCTTTTTTCCTGTAATTCGTCAAAATCATCAATTAGCACCTCAAAACCTCCAACTTGATCAGCATCCCACTTATTAAGACGTTGAACCTCCCGAAGATCACCAATGACTACATTTTTATCAAATTCAACAAACCCTGTGCGGTAAATTCCAGAAATAACCAGTTTGTAGGTACTCGGAGGTTTCTTCACATCAGCCTTAAAAAAAGAGATACGTATTGTATCATTTAGTCGCACTTGCAAGCGATCTACGAGCATTTTAGAAAGCAAGACATCCCTAGTTCTTTTTTGATTGAAATTTGGGAGTTCACCTTCCAGTAAATATTCTTTAAAAAACGTCCAATCATAATCGATAGAAACTCCCTTAAATACAATTCCTTCAAAACTAGTTTCCGTTCTAATTAAACCAGTTTTATTTGCATAAACCTGAACATTTTTGATTCCTTCAATATTTTTAAAACTAGGATAAAATGACTGATTTTTACTGATGGGTACTGTAGAGACATCTGAATGATTATTATCGTAATTGGTAATCTGTATATGCCCTTTAAACCCCGACATTTTATCACGAATCTTCTGCTGTAATCCAGAGGCTGTAGCTACTGCTACCATCATGATAATTAAGCCTAGGGCAATTGCTGTAATCGCAATTTTTATTATTGGAGACGAAATACTACTTTTATAGTCTTTGTTAGCAATAATTCGTTTGGCTACAAATAATTCGTAATTCAATTTCAATGGTGTTATCTGTATGTAAAAGTACGTATTTATTCTTTGCACTATTTTTAGTATTTCACCTGAGTTCGTGCGCACAAAAACACAATACAAATGTGGTTTTGACGGCCGCAGACCAGACAGCATCATACCTTCACCTGCTGAAAGGGAAGAAGATTGCAGTAGTTGCAAATCAGACTTCTGTGATCAGCAACAAAAGAAATTTTAATACGCACAGAAAATCCAATGTCAACAAAAAATACGTTCATTTAATAGACAGCCTACTTTCGTTAGGTATTCATATAAAAAAGGTCTTTGCACCAGAACACGGTTTTCGTGGAAAAGCTGATGCTGGTGAATTGGTTGAAGATGGAATTGATCATGCGACAGGTTTACCAATCATCTCCTTGTACGGAAAAAATAAAAAACCAAGCAAGGAACAATTAAAAGATATAGATCTTGTACTCTTTGACATTCAGGATGTGGGAACGCGATTCTACACCTATATCTCTACACTTCACTATGTCATGGAAGCCTGCTCGGAGTCTGATATTCCTTTGGTTGTTCTTGACAGACCTAATCCCAATGGGCATTATATTGACGGTCCGGTATTGACAAAAGAGCATCAGAGTTTTGTCGGAATGCATCCTGTTCCTGTTGTTTACGGAATGACCATAGGAGAATATGCAAGAATGATCAATGAAGAGAGATGGTTGTCTGACGGTATCAAAGCAAAATTAACTGTAATTCCCCTAAAGAATTACACACATCAAACTCGGTACAGCCTCCCCATTAAACCCTCACCAAATTTACCCAACGATCAGGCGATCAACCTCTATCCAAGTCTGTGTTTTTTTGAAGGAACCAACGTAAGCGCTGGTCGAGGAACGGATATGCAATTTCAGATTTATGGATCTCCATACTTAAGTAATAACCTTACATTTTCCTTCAATCCAAGTCCTAATCAAGGAGCCAAATATCCAAAGCACTCGTATATGATTTGCTATGGTGAAGACTTAAGAAAAACTCCAAGATTAAATACACTAAACCTCTCTTGGCTCATCAAAGCCTATGAGCAAAATACCACAAAAAACTTCTTTAATCAATTTTTCACCAAGCTTGCGGGTACCAACAAACTTCAATCACAATTAGAAAGAAGACTCACCGAAAAAGCGATCAAGCAATCTTGGAAAGAAGCATTAGATCAATTTAAATTGATCCGAAAAAACTATTTGATCTACCAGTAAAACTCAAACAGTATTCGTTGGTTTTCGGTACTTTTGAAATGGTTGTTTTAGCAATTCCCATAAATTACTGTTGGTTTTTCATCAGGAAACGTATCCACGCCATAAACAATTTTATCGCGGTCTAAATACATATAAGTCCCTAATAA